>JAUWHM010000132.1 GCA_030605915.1 Nitrospirota bacterium
TAAAAGGCTCGCGACCTAACAACAATTATCAACAAAAACAACACGCTCTCAAAAAAGAAAAAGAACACTGACTAATAAAACCATGAAAATAGGACATTTCTATTAAGTTAAAAATAGGACATTTCTAAATTGTCTTGACAAGGAATTTTTTAAACTTGACATTTCTCAATTCTCAATCTATAATCCTACGAGGGTCAAGTTTTAATAGGAGTATGAGATGAACATAAAAGGGCTCAAAGATAAAGTTGAGACTATCATTAAGGAAATAGAAGGAAATGAGACTTGAAAAATACCTTTTATCCTGGCTCATTGGGGCCCTAATTCTTTTTTTATGTCAATTTGTGGCCGTCGCTGAGGAGAAGTCTCCTTTTTCAGTGGGTGAGAAGCTTACCTTCCGGATAATCTATTTTGCCCTTCCGGCGGGGACGGCTACCTTAGAGGTAAGAGCAATTACTAACTGGGAGGAAAAGGAGGTTTACCAATTAGTGGCTACCGCTCAGTCTTCAGCTCTTTTTTCCCTCTTCTACCGGGTAAGGGACCGACTGGAATCCCTGATAGATGCTAAGAGTTTCCTCCCCTGCCGATTCGAGAAACATCAGGAGGAGGGAGATTATCGCAACCATGAGGTGACCATTTTCAACAGGGGTGAGAATACGGCTACTACCTTCGATGCTGAAGAGAAGGAGCTTAACCCGGACGGCGTTTCTGTTTCTGTGCCCGCCGATGTGCAGGATGCCCTTTCCTCTTTTTACCACCTTAGAAGGCAGCGCTTAGAGGTGGGGAAGTCGATCTTCATCAATGTCAATGCTGATGAGAAGAATTATCAGGTGGAAGTGAAAGTTCTGAAGAAGGAGGAATTGGGTAAGAGGAGACTGAAGACCATTGTGGTTAAGCCCATTCTAAGACAGGTGAAATTGGGAGGGATCTTGAAGAAGAAGGGATATGTCTATATCTGGCTCACCGACGACGAGCGTAGAATCCCGGCGCTTATAAAAGCCAAAGTGGTCATTGGCTCGCTGACCATGATGCTGATAGATAAGGAGCTGGGGAAGTGAAAGATAAGATAATAGCTGGGCTTCGGGAAAGCATTCAGGTCAAGGAAGCGATCCTCAAAGAGCAGGTGGGAGTAATTGCCGCAGTAGCAGAATCCGTAGCCAGGGCGATAAGGGAAGGGGGCAAAGTAATCCTCTTTGGGAACGGAGGCAGTGCGGCCGATGCTCAACATTTAGCCGCCGAACTGGTGGGAAGATTTAAGCGGGAGAGAAAGGCAGTGGCCGCTATTGCTCTTTCTACCAATACCTCCATCCTCACCTCAATTAGCAATGACTATTCCTTTAAGGATGTCTTTAGAAGGCAGGTAGAGGCTTTAGCCGCTCCTCGGGATATTGTTATCGGGATAAGCACCAGTGGAAGAGCAGCCAACATAATTGAAGCGGTTAAGGAAGCCAAAGGGAAGGGTCTTTTTACGGTGGGATTTACGGGAGGGGACGGAGGAGAGTTAGCTGAGTTGGTGGACCTCGCTTTTATCGTTCCCTCTTCAGATACAGCTCGTATCCAGGAAGCCCACATTACCGCTGGTCATCTTGTATGTCAGTTGGTAGAGGAGCTGCTCTGAGCTTCTGGGTAGGAGAAAATAACAGAAGCATGAAAGATAGAGACAGGCTGAAAGAAATAATTTCTAAATTCTCCCAGGGAAGGGTTCTGGTAATAGGTGACCTTATCCTTGATGAATACGTTGAGGGAAATGTCTCTCGCATCTCGCCCGAGGCTCCCATTCCGGTGGTGGAGGTGATTAAGGAATCCTCTTTACCCGGGGGAGCAGCCAATGTAGCCAATAATATTCATACCTTAGGGGGCCGGGGCTTCCTGAGCGGGGTGGTTGGCCAGGACGGAAGTGGAGATACCCTCAAGGAGGAACTTTTGCGCAGAGGGATAGAGGCTGAGGGATTGGTGGTGGATAGCCGTCGACCAACTACCATAAAGACCAGAATCATTGCTCATCATCAACAGCTTGTCCGAGTTGACCGGGAGAGGAAGGAAGCCATAGATGATTCTATACTAAAACAGATGTTGGCTTATTGCCGGTCGCTCGTGGATGATATCCAGACGGTAGCAGTTGAAGACTATGGAAAGGGAGTGATAACAGAGGAGCTTTTATCAGCCATAAAGGAGATGGCTGGAAGGAGAACGATCATCGTCGATCCCAGGGTAGGCAGTTTCTCTCAATATAAAGGAGCGGGACTCATTACCCCCAATCGCCATGAGGCAGAGGTGGCCCTGGGAAGAGAGATAAAGGATGAAGGAAGTTTAAGAGAGGCCGGGAAGGAACTGCTTCACCGACTTAATTGCCAAGCTGTTCTCATCACCCTGGGGGAGGAAGGTATGTGCCTATTTCAAAAGGGAGATTCTGTGACTCACATTCCAACTATAGCCCGGGAAGTTTATGATGTCTCGGGAGCAGGAGATACAGTAGTAGCAACGGCGTCCCTGGCTTTATCGGTGGGAGCTAACCTGGAGGAGGCGGCCCAGCTTTCCAATTTGGCGGCTGGTATTGTCGTTGGGAAAGTGGGGACAGCGGCCGTCTCAGGAGAAGAATTGGAGAGATTTCTGAAACAGTCAGAAATCTCTGATTCCACAGATTAAAAAGCGTAGATTGCACAGATAGAACAAATCTTTAATCGGTGTAATCGTTCTACCAAATCTGTGTGATCAATAAAATGCAAGTTTTTAATGCGTTTTATATAAAAGGGATTGTGGATAAATGACCAGGGAAGTGAAAGTTGGAAACATCTGGATAGGAAGGGAATTAGTTTTAATTGCCGGTCCCTGTGTCATTGAGAGCGAGGAGGTCTGCCTGGAGACGGCTGGCGAGATAAAGAGGATAACCGAAACAGTTAATATACCCTTCATTTTTAAATCTTCATACGATAAGGCCAATCGGTCCTCGCTGGAATCATTCCGGGGGCCGGGGCTCGGCAAGGGACTTAAAATTCTCACTAAGGTCAAAGATAAAGTTGGAGTTCCCATCACTTCTGATATTCACTGTCGGGAGGAGATAGAGGAGGCATCTCGGGTTCTAGATATAATCCAGATCCCCGCCTTCCTCTCTCGTCAGACCGATTTACTCCTGGCGGCAGGTCGGACCGGGAAGGCGATAAATGTGAAGAAGGGGCAGTTCTTAGCTCCTGAGGATATGCAGAATGTGGTCGATAAGCTCATTAGCACTGGGAACCAAAATATATTGCTTACCGAGCGGGGAACTTCCTTCGGCTACCATAACCTTATTGTCGATATGCGCAGTCTACCCCAGATGAGGAAATTGGGTTATCCAGTTATCTTCGATGCAACTCACAGTGTTCAACTGCCAGGAGGAAGTAAGACTTCAGGCGGACAGAGAGAATTTGTTCCCGCCCTGGCCAGGGCCGCCACGGCGGCTGGCTGCCATGGGCTCTTCTTAGAAGTGCATCCAGACCCCGATGAGGCTTTATGTGATGGGCCAAATATGATAAGTCTAAAAGAGCTCCCTCACCTGCTTAAGCAGGTGAAAGAGATAGACAAAATAGTAAGAAAGGACTTGCCCTAAGTGTTAGAGGATAAGGCTAAGAAAATTAAAATGTTCATTATGGATGTGGACGGAGTGCTTACCGATGGGAGGATAGTCTTAGGAAATCGAGGTGAGGAGCTTAAATTCTTCCATGTTCTGGATGGGGTAGGAATAAGTTTAGCCCATCGGGCTGGACTGCGAACAGCTATTATCTCCGCTCGCCGTTCATCGGTGACCTCCCTCAGAGCCAGGGAGTTGGGCATAGAAATTGTCTATCAAGTCGTCAACGATAAGAAGGAAGCCTACCAGGAAATTTTGAACAAATACCACCTGCAAGATGAGGAAGTGGCCTATATAGGAGATGACCTGCATGACCTTCCCATCTTAAAACGGGTTGGTCTTTCCCTGAGCGTAGCCAATGGGAGGGATGAGGCAAGGGAAATAGCTGACTATATCACTAAGGTCCCTGGAGGGCAGGGAGCAGTGCGGGAGGCCGTTGAGATAATCCTTAAGGCACAGGGGAAGTGGGAGGAAGTAACCAGACGGTATCAAGTTTCGGCATAGCCGAAACTTTATATGGATCATGAGAGATCTTATCATAGTCATTCTTTTATCAGCAATAGCCATCTTATTCTTTGGCTCATGTGCCAGAGAAGAGGTGAAAGAGCCAGAAGCTCCCGTTGAGGAACCACGGGAAGAGTCGGGGGAGAAGGCAGAAGGAGTTACTCTTATCGACAGGAAGGAGGGAGAAGTCCTGACATTGCGGGCGCGTGCAGTCAGTGGCTTGGACCAGCAGATGGTGACCATCGAGGACCCGCAGGTAGAGAAAATCTTTTATGAAGACGATGAAGAAAAGTCAATAGAGCTAGAAGCCGTTACGGGCGTCTGGAATAGAGACAGTGGCCAAATTGAAGCAGAGAAAGAAGTGAGAGGAGTAGTTAGATTTGGGGAGGAGATTATCATTCGACATGCTGACAGGATGTGTTACGAACCGAAAAAGCATATGATAATTTTAGAGGGTCAGGTGAAGATAGAGCGAAAGATAGATATCCTCAATGCAGATAAGGTGACTATATATTTAGATGATGGAGATAAGGAGATTACTAAAGTAGTGGCTGAGGGAAATGTAACCGGGAGGGTCTTCCCTGAAAGAAAAGAGAAGCCGAAAGATGGTTCTCAGAACAGATAGTCTGATTAAATCCTACAAGCACAGCAGGGTGGTAGATGGAATCTCTATTGAAATAAAGAAGGGCGAAGTAGTTGGTCTCCTCGGGCCTAATGGGGCAGGGAAGACAACCACTTTCTATATGATGGTTGGCCTCCTCAGGCCGGATGAGGGTAGCATTTACTTAGGAGAGGAGAATATCACTAATCTTCCCATGTTCGCCAGGGCGAGGAAGGGAATAGGGTATCTACCTCAAGAATCTTCCATCTTCCGCAAATTGACGGTAGCGGAGAATATACTGGCTATCCTCCAGACCCTCCCCCTGAGTAGAAGGGAGCGTCTGGTGAGACTGGGAAGTCTGCTAAAAGAGCTCGATGTAGCCCATTTAGCTAAGCAAAGGGCTTGGACCCTCTCTGGAGGAGAACGCCGAAGAGTGGAGATCACCCGAGCCCTGGTTACCTCCCCCTCCTTCATCTTACTTGACGAACCCTTCACTGGAATTGATCCCATCGTCGTTTCTGATATTCAGCAGATTATATTTGAACTTAAGAATAAGGGATATGGCGTCTTAATTACTGACCACAATGTGCGGGAAACCTTGGAGATCACCGATCGAGCCTATATAATGCATCAAGGCAGAATCCTCCTCTCTGGAACATCCCATGAACTGGTCACCAGTGAAGAAGCCCGCAGAATCTACTTGGGGGAAGATTTTAAACTTTGACAGGCAGAACATAGGTGTGTTATAATTCCGCCTAAAGTATTTATGGTTACGAGGATTTTTTTGGAGGGGAAGATGAAAATAATGGATTTTTTGAGGGAAGGAGCAGTTAGGGCTCACCTCAAGGCCAGTGGAAAGAAGGAGGTCATTGAGGAGTTAGTTAACTTGTTAGTTGAGACAGGCGGGATAGAGAATACGGAGGAGTTAATCAAAGCCCTCCTGGCCAGGGAGAAGCTGGGCAGCACCGGCATTGGACAGGGAGTAGCCATTCCCCATGCTAAGTCGGATGTGGTGAGGGGAGTGATAGCCGCCTTCGGTCAATCTCCTCAGGGAATAGCGTTCGATGCCGTAGATGGGAAACCAGCTCACCTCTTCTTTTTATTGGTGGCCCCCACCGATTCCACCGGGCCTCACTTAAAAGCTTTGGCTCGCCTGTCACGTCTTCTGAGGGATAAATCTTTCCGGGAATCTCTGAGGAAGGCTGAGACCGATGAGGAGCTCCTAAGAGTGATAAAGGAAGAAGACGGTAAGAAACACTGATATGGTTGGCGTCATTATTGCTACCCACAGGAACTTAGGGAAAGAGCTTGTTAAGGCGGCAGAGAATATCCTCGGTCCAGTGGAAAAGTGCCAGGTGGTCAGCATCGAGACCGCAGACCGCCGAGAGGATATTCGAAGTAAGTTCCGCCG
This sequence comes from Nitrospirota bacterium, assembly GCA_030605915.1. GTDB lineage: Bacteria > NPL-UPA2 > NPL-UPA2 > NPL-UPA2 > JAGMAN01 > JAGMAN01. The sequence continues at coordinate 6,121 of JAUWHM010000132.1, forward strand.
AGCCGTTAAAGAAGTTGATTGCAGAGAAGGGGTGTTGATTCTAACTGACATGTTTGGAGGAAGTGCCTGTAACATCAGCTACTCCTTTTCCAATGACCATAATCTGAGAATTGTTACGGGAGTGAATCTGCCCATGGTCCTGGAATTGGCTACCCATAGAAATTTAAATGACCTGAGAAAGTTAGCTCTCCTCATAGAGAGGACAGGAAGGGCGAGCATCCTCAGAGCTGATGAGAAGCTTAGGGAGAAAGGCGAGAAGGTATGAGATGTCCTGGTTTCAAACTACAGTCCAGATTGAGAACGAATTGGGTTTGCACGCTCGGGCGGCCGCTCTCCTGGTTCAGCAAGCCAACAAGTTCCGCTGTCGGATCACCCTGGAGAAAGATGGGCAGAGGGTGAACGGGAAGAGCATCATGGGAGTGATGATGTTGGCGGCCGGAAAGGGAAGCAGTCTGAGAATAACAGCCAGGGGAAACGATGCCGAAAGAGCGGTCCGAGCTTTAGAGGAACTGGTGGAGGATAAATTTGGAGAAGAATGAACTGAAGGGAATTGGGGTCTCCCCGGGAGTAATCACCGGGAAGGTCTTCCTCCTAAACGGGGAGAGGTTCTCCATCCCCAAAAGGGAGATTTCTGAGGGAGAAGTGGCTGAGGAACTGGCCCGCTTCGAGAAGGCCCTGGCCCAGACCACGGAAGAGGTTATCCTGATACGTAAGAAAGTAGCTAAGGAGATAGACGAAGAGCATGCTCATATTTTAGATGCCCACCTTCTGGTACTGGAAGATATTCTCCTTATTGAAGAAACAATGAAGAGGGTGGAGAAGGAGAAATTAAATGTAGAGTGTGTTTTCTCCCAGGTCTTGGAGAATTTAGCTGAAAAGTTTGAGACTATGGACGATCCCTACCTTAAGGAGCGGGCCGCTGATGTGCGGGATGTGGGCAGACGGGTGCTCCGCAATCTACTCGGTCGGGAGCGCAGAGATTTATCCAGCCTGGAGGAGGAGGTAATTGTAGTTGCTTATGACTTATCTCCTTCCGACACAGCGGCCATGCACAAGGAGAAGGTGGCTGCCTTTGTCACCGATGTAGGAGGGAAGACCTCCCATACGGCCATTATGGCCCGGGCCTTAGAGATTCCCGCCGTGGTGGCTTTGAAGGATGTAACTGCTAAGGTCAAGCGGGGAGATCGGATAATCGTGGATGGGACCAATGGAGCGGTCATCATCAATCCTGACGAAGAGACCCTGAAAAAATATAAAGCGGAAGGGGTCGAGTTGGAGGTCATGGAGAGGAAGTTAGAGGAGTTTAAAGATTTGGCGGCCCAAACCCTGGACAGACATCGCGTGGAGCTGGCGGCCAACTTAGAGATGCCAGAGGAAATCCCCTCCATCTTAGCTCATGGAGCGGATGGAATTGGCCTTTACCGAACTGAGTTCTTCTATCTCAACCGGGCCGACCTTCCCACGGAAGATGAGCACTATCAATCTTATAAATCTGTAGCCGAGAAGATGGTTCCTCATTCGGTCATAATTCGGACACTGGATTTAGGGGGAGATAAGTTCTTATCCCAACTACAGATTCCCCGGGAAATGAATCCATTCCTTGGCTGGCGAGCCATCCGCTTTTGCTTAGAACGCCCGGATATCTTTAAGACACAGCTTCGGGCCATCTTGAGGGCCAGCCTGCATGGAAAGCTGAAGATAATGTATCCGCTGATCTCTGGCGTAGAGGAGTTAAAGAGAGCCAACCAGATACTAAAAGAGGTGAGAGAGGAACTTCGCGCTAAAGGAGTTGCCTTCGATGAGAACTTAGAAGTGGGAGCCATGATAGAGACGCCTTCTGCGGCTATGACGGCTGATATCTTAGCCAGGGAAGTAGACTTCTTCAGCATTGGAACCAATGACCTCATCCAGTACTCCTTAGCCATAGATCGGGTGAATGAGAGGATCGCCTACCTTTACGAACCGGCCCATCCCGCCGTGCTTCGTTTAATTAAATCCATTGTTGAAGCTGGTCACCGACAGAGAATATGGGTGGGAATGTGTGGGGAAATGGCTGGTGAGCCATTGTTTGCCCTGATACTCTTAGGAATGGGTTTAGATGAGTTGAGCATGAGTGCTGTGGCCCTTCCTAAAATCAAGAAGATAATTAGAGCGGTCACCCTGAAGGAAACCAGGCGCTTGGTGAAGGAGGTCTTAACCTTGTCAACAGCTAGGGAGATCGAGCAGCTTGTCCGGGAGAAGTTGATTGAGGTTGCTCCGGATGTGCTGACTCAGCCGGCAGGGGGTCAATGATGAACTTAGATGATTTGAGGATAATCAAAGAGATAGATAAGTCAAATATGCTCCAGATTCTGCTAGACTTTCCCCAGCAGTGGAAGGAGGCTAAGGAGATTGCCCACCAGTTTTCCTTTCCTCAATATAAGGGGCTAAATAAAATTGTGGTCACTGGTCTGGGGGGTTCGGCTATTGGGGGAGATCTCCTCCGCGCTTCTTTAGGGGGCGAGATAAAGGTTCCTATCTTCGTTAACCGGAATTATAGCCTACCAGCGTTCGTTGATGAAGGAACGCTTCTCTTTGCCGTCAGCTATTCCGGGAATACTGAGGAGACCATAAGCGCTTACCAGAAGGCAATTGAGCGCCGAGCTAAGGTTATTGCCATTACCAGCGGCGGAAAGTTAAGAGACCTTTGCCAAAGCGATGGTGTCCCGGTCATACTCATTCCTGCGGGAATGCCTCCCCGAACCGCGATTGGCTACCTCTTCCTGCCAATGCTCGCTGCTCTAGCGGAGACTGGTTTAATTGAGGATAAAACTGAGGAGATTGAGGAAACCATCTCCCTTTTGGGGGAGTTGAGGAAAGGATGGGAACCTTCCTCCCCTTCATCGGGAAATCAGGCTAAGCAGTTAGCCCAGAGACTGCCTGGAAAGCTAATCCTAATCTATGGGTCCAGTGATCACCTGGAAGGAGTTTGCCTGCGGTGGAAAACCCAGATAAACGAGAATAGTAAAAGTTTGGCTTATACAGTGGCTTTTCCAGAACTCAACCACAATGAGATCGTTGGCTGGGAAGGGATGGAAGAACTCAGAAGTAAAATCAAGGTCATCATTCTCCGGGATAAGGGAGACCAGGACAGAATTAAGAGTAGAATAGAGATTACCAAGTCCGTCATTTCGGCTCGGCCCAATGAAATAGAGGAGGTCTGGTCACAGGGGCACTCTACTCTAGCCAGGCTCTTCTCCCTCATCTACTTAGGAGATTGGGTGAGTTTCTATTTAGCCATTCTACAGGGAGTCGATCCCACTCCCGTAAAACCAATTGACCTGTTGAAAAAGAGATTAGCTGAGCTGTGAAGGCTCTTATCTTGGCCGCTGGCTATGCTACCAGACTTTATCCTCTTACCAGGGATAAGCCAAAGGGGCTACTTCCAATAGCTGGTCGGCCGATGATAGAACATATCCTGGAAAAGATAGAGAGCGTTGAGGAGATAGATGAGATTTATGTAGTCACTAATGAGAGGTTCACCAGACATTTTCAGGCGTGGAGGGATGGTTACCGTGGAAAGAACAAAGTGCAGATTTTGAATGATGGAACCACCGCCGATGGAAGTAAGCTGGGAGCCATTGGAGATATGAAGTTCGCTGTGGAGGAGAAGGGAATTGACGATGATCTGTTTGTGGTGGCTGGAGATAACTTATTCCAGTTCAATTTATCTCAATTCTTCTCTTTCTTTAAGGGGAAAGGAACCTCAGTGGCTCTGCGACATATTGAAGATAAGGAATCGGTGAAGAGATATAGCATGGTCAAACTCGATGAGAAGGGAAGGATAATAGATTTCCAGGAGAAGCCGGCTCATCCCACTACTACCCTGGTGGCTGTGTGCATGTATATGTTTCCCAGGGACAAGCTTGGATTGTTCTCCACTTACCTAAATGAAGGCAACAATCCCGATGCTCCGGGATTTTACATCGCTTGGCTGCATAAGAGGGAACCGGTCTATGGATTCATCTTCCAGGGCCAGTGGTTCGACATCGGAGACCTTCAGTGCTATCAGGAAGCGGATAGAGAATATAGAAAATCCGCTCAGGGCTAAGACCGGAACTTTATAGAGGAGGATTAACATGGGGAGAAGTTATCTGTTTACCTCAGAGTCAGTGGCTGAAGGGCATCCGGATAAGATTGCTGATCAGATCTCTGATGCCATTTTGGATGCTATCATGGCGAAAGACCCTCAAGGCAGGGTAGCCTGTGAGACCTTGGTCACCACCGGACTGGCCCTGGTGGCCGGGGAGATTACCACTACCTGTTATGTTGATATTCCCGCTATAGTTCGAAGCACTATCAAGCTGGCTGGGTATACCAAACCAGAGTATGGTTTCAACCACCAGACCTGCGGAGTAGTAACCTCCATTCAGGAACAGTCTCCGGATATCGCCCTGGGAGTGGATACGGGAGGAGCGGGAGACCAGGGAATGATGTTTGGCTATGCTACTACTGAGACAGAAGAGCTTATGCCCTTGCCAATTATGTTAGCTCATAAGTTAGTGAGAAGATTAGCCCAGGTGAGGAAAGAATGTATACTTGATTATCTTCGTCCCGATGGAAAATCTCAGGTCACTGTTGACTACGACGATGGTAAACCAGTGGCGGTAAAGTCGGTGGTGGTCTCTGCCCACCACGGCCCGGAGGTGAAGACAGAGAGGATTCGGGAAGATATTGAAGAGAAAGTAATTAAGGCCGTTGTTTCCCCAGAGCTCATCAATAAGGAGACTAAATTTCTCATTAACCCCACCGGTAGATTTGAGATTGGGGGCCCGCAGGGAGATACGGGCGTAACTGGACGGAAGATCATTGCTGATACCTACGGAGGAGTGGGAAGCCATGGGGGAGGATGCTTCTCGGGGAAGGACCCAACCAAGGTAGATCGTTCTGGCTCCTACATGGCCCGTTACTTAGCTAAGAATATTGTCGCAGGCGGGATAGCTGAGCAGTGTGAGATTCAGATCGCTTATGTTATTGGAGTAGCCGAGCCCGTCTCTCTACTGGTAAATACCTTGGGGACGGGGAAGATTTCTGAGGAAAAGATAAAGGAATTGATTAAGAAGAACTTCGACCTTACTCCCAAGGGAATCATCAAGCATCTGGACCTTCGCCGTCCCATCTATAAGCGAACGGCCGTCTATGGTCACTTTGGCCGCAATGAGGAGGGATTCACCTGGGAAAGAACCGATAAAGCAGAACTGTTGAAGAAGGAAGCCGGGATATAGGAGCAAAAGCATGAAATATGACATTAATGATATTAAATTAGCTCCCAAGGGTAAACTTAAAATTGAATGGACTGGGGCGGAGATGCCCGTTCTCACCCTTATCAGGAAAAAATTTGCCAAGTGCAAACCTCTTCGTGGAATTAAATTAGGAGCCTGCCTCCATGTCACTTCCGAAACGGCTAATCTAATGCTCACCTTAAAGGCAGCCGGGGCTTCTCCCTATCTTTGTGCTTCCAATCCGTTGAGTACCCAGGATGAGGTAGCTGCCTCCCTGGTTAAGCATTATAGAGTACCTGTATTTGCCCGCCGGGGGGAGAATAATAGGACTTACTATAAGCACATAAATGATGTGCTCGAGTTCAGGCCAACTATTACCATGGACGACGGAGCTGAC
>JAUWHM010000054.1 GCA_030605915.1 Nitrospirota bacterium
GGGTAATCAGCTGGGGATGCAGATAGAGGTCTGCCCTGACTTACCTTTTTCAGCGTCAGAAGGAGAAAACTGATGCATTGTTCTTCCTGACAGCATATATGCAATGTGGTAAAGTTAGGATGATGCGGGAAAAGGAGCAAATCCAGTGAATAAGTTGTGGGCGGTGGAAAAGCAATTTACTATCATTCAAGTACGATGGCATCATAATTTCTAATTTCTGGGACACACACCTCGATTATATTATTATATTTTTTAAAATTAAGTGTTTTTTTTGTTGCCAGCGATTTTACTGATTTTATATTATTTTCACATTTCATTTTGAAAGTTACATCTCTTACAGGCACAATTTCATCAACAGGTCTTCTGATTCGAGATGACCAGTTAATAATATGTATTATTTTTGATTCATCTTTTGTTTTTGTAAGGTTGATATCCAAAGAATATTTGTTTTCTAAAATAATGGGCACATCGATCATCCAGCAAATTGATCGATAGAAAATATCTCGTATGTCTCGTATATTATAGATCTTATAAAGAGCACCAACATTTCCTGCAAAGTAAAGAACTTTACCTTCACCATAGGCATTAAGAATAATACTTGGATATTCACTTTCACCATTAAAGGAATCATATCGATATTTTAAGGGGGTCATAAATTTTGCAAGAACTTTCCCCTTCCCTAGGGATTTTGTTTTTATATTCCTTAAAGAGCAGGGAATATATTCCCTCATATCTTTTGTAATCTCGTGATTATGCATGATTTTCTGGTAATCTATACAAGTGTCAAAGACCTTTTTCCTAAGCTCCTCAAGGTTCTTTATATTTCCAAGAGTAACACCTAATAGTTCTGAAAGGATGAAATTCTCATAAGGGACACCTTTTAGTTTATACAGAGACGTTTCATGAGAAGCAATCAAACAGCCACCTTCTTTTACGAATTCTTTAATTGTTTCTGCCTGGCCTTTTGTTATACAAGCAACATTAGGCAATAGCAAACAATCATATTTGCTTAATGCACTTTTTGTGATATCTCTTTCTATTATTATATCAAAAGGGATATGTGATTGAGTTAGAATATCATAAAACCCTTCAAATTCTTTGATATATTCTTTATCAGATGCTACCTCAAAATGATGGGTGCCAGCTGCACCTGCTATTTTACCACGGGTATAGTAATCAGCTGTATGCTGTGACCATAATAAGGCTACATTATTATCTGATTCAGCATCTAAATAGTATTTCTCATTTTCTTCAATAAAACTATACATATCTTTAATTGGTTTTAAATTCAAAGGATCATTTATAGTTAAATAATCATCAATAGCAACAAAAGGATAAGCACCGTTGGCAATCATTTCAGCTATTATTTGTTTTATATCATCTGCTGGCAAAGGATAAAAATCCCATATTTTATGAGCATAACATCCATATACAATCGCAGGTTTCTCTTCTCTTGCTATTCCTTTATAATACTTAGCGGCAGCACTTGCTCCCCATATAGGAGTATTAATAGGTTCATGATAAAAAACAAAATGTTCACCTCCAACAATGTCACTATATGGTGCGTGTTCCTCAGAACTTAAAGCATTAAACCAAATGGTTGTTAGGGGAGCACCATTGTTGTAAATAGGAATATCACGTATTTTTTTAACCTCTCTTCTAATAGTATCTAAATATTCAGAAATTGAATCATTCCTGAAGCTAATAAAATTCTCCCATATTTCTTCTCCCCAGAGTTCTTTTTTTGGAATTTGAGCATTATAGCGTTCTTCAAATTTGTTCTGGCAATGTTTACAGTAGCAAGCATCTATCGGTACACTTGGACCATCAAGAAATATTCCATCAATATCATAGTTTTGTGTCATTTCTGAACAGATATTAATAGAGTTTTTTACAAATTCAGGGCTATTTATACAGGGAGAGGACCCTGAGCCATAATGTATCTTATATGGCTCTCCAGTATGAGTGATAGCCAACCACTCAACATTTTTAGGAAAAATATCTTCAGGAAGCCAATGACAGTTAAAATATGCTACAAGTTTTATGCCTCTTTTATGACATTCCTCAACCACTTCTCCTAAAAGATCACGATTATTAGCTGTGGGTTCCATGGAGCGATATTTACTGGGATAAAAAGTTTTTCCTGATAATGGTAGGACTGCTGCATAATGGACAACAGTGGCTTTGACATCTTCTGCTATTTGGGCAATCCTTTTGGGATTATAGATGTTTATGTCTCTGCTTACTGGGTCAAACCATAAAAACCTATGAAATTTGTTTTCATTAAAAAACTCCACAAATTCCTCCTTTTGTCTCTATTTTAATTATACTCATTCATAGCCTTGGTTATTCCTTCTCTGATGATAAGTTTAACTGCTTCCGCTGCTCTGGTCACTACCTCAGCAATGACAGCTTTCTCATCTCGGTCAAACTTTCTCAGGACATAGTCACTTAACTCGGGATTTCTTCCTTTACCCCTGATACCAATCCTCATCCTTGGGAAATCCTGACTTCCCAGACAGCTTATAATCGACCTCATTCCCCGGTGTCCACCAGATGTTCCCTTAAGGCGGATGCGAATCCGGCCCAGTTCCAGGTCAGCATCATCGTAGATGACTAATAAGTCAGGGAAGGGAATTCGGTAATAACGCATCAGGGACTTGATAGGTTCACCGCTTCTGTTAATGTAGGTCAGGGGCTTAGCCAGGATTACTTTCTCTCCATCAATATTTCCCCGACCAAAGAGGCAGGTGTGAGCTCGGCTTTTGAGGACTATGTGGGAGAGAGAAGATAGCTCATCTATTACCTTAAATCCAACATTATGACGAGTATCTTTAAATTTCCTCCCGGGATTACCTAAGCCAACTACTACTCTCATCGTAACAGATTTATCAAAAGCTCATATATATAGCGGAATCTCAAAGCCTCAAGAAGGCTTTTTTGCCTACGGCACTGCCTGAGAATCGGCACTGTTTCACCGTGTTTCACCGTGTTTTGCGTCCACCTTATTTCTCCTTCCCCTTCTCCGGCTTCTTCTCCTCAGGTTTCCTCTCCTCAGGCTTCCTCTCCTCTGGCTTCTTCTCCTCGCTAACCACCTCTGGTTCGGCTACCTCTTCCTCAACTACCTCCTTTTCTATCACCCTTGGGGGAACAATGGACAGAATCGTCTTCTCATTATCGGTCAGGACCCTCATTTCCTCTCCTACCTTCAGATCTTTGACATGGATGGTATCGCCGATATTAAGCTGGCTGATATCAACCTCAATTTTCTCTGGGATCTGAGTGGGCAGACACTCCACATCCACTTCCCAGAGAAGATGCTCCAATATTCCTCCTTCCTTCACTCCAGCGGATTCTCCCACTACTACAATAGGAACGGGAATGGTCAACTTCTTCTTGAGAGAGATTCTATAGAAATCAATGTGGAGGATTCTCTCCGTTACCGGATGATGCTGAACATCCTTAATGAGGGCCGTCGCTTCACCACTCCCCTCGCTTGCAGCACTCTTACGTGTATCTAACTTCAGATTGACGATGACATTCTGCCCGGCCGCTTTCCCACTCAGAGCCTTATATTCTATCTCCTCTACTTCTAAGGACACTGGCTCCCCTCCACTCCCGTAGAGAATAGCCGGAATCCTTCCCTGCCGACGCAGCTTCCGGGCAGCTCCTTTACCAGTCTGTGTCCTCATCTTAGATTCTAAAGATATCTGTTCCATTCTTCCCTCTCTTATCTATATAAAGAGTGAGCTCACTGAGGCTTCATTATGAATTCTCTTAATGGCTTCTCCTAAGAGCGGAGCTACCGATAGCATTTTGATCTTGCTACTCTGCTTGCTAGTGAACGGTATGGTATCGGTTACTACTATTTCCCTAATTAGCGATTTTTGAAGGTGCTCGGCTGCCCCTTCCGAAAAGACGGGATGAGTGCAGCCAACATAGATATTGGAGGCTCCCTTATTCCTCAATACCTTAGCGGATTCAATGACACTTCCTCCGGTATCCACCATATCATCTACTAATATAGCATTCTTATCCTTCACCTTCCCGATCACATTAAAGACCTTAGCCACCCCAGGATGGGGCCGGCGCTTATCGATTATGGCCAGAGAGGCCTTAAGGCGCTTAGCGAAGGCAGCTGCCCTCTCTACAGCTCCCGGGTCGGGAGCAACGATAACCATCTCCTTCAACTTCTTTTTCTGGAAATAGTTAATCAATACTGGAGCAGCAAAGAGGTGGTCAACTGGAATATCAAAGAACCCTTGAATCTGGCCAACGTGCAGGTCCATAACTAATACCCGATCGGCTCCAGCTACAGTAATTAAATTAGCCACAAGCTTGGCAGTTATCGGCACCCGGGGCCGAACTTTCCTGTCCTGCCGGGCATAACCGTAGTAAGGAATTACCGCCGTTATCCGCTGAGCGGAAGCTCGGCGCAGGGCATCTATCATAACCAGTAGTTCCATCAGATTCTTATTGACCGGCGGACAACTGGATTGAATGACGAAGGCATCCGCTCCCCGGGCATTCTGCTTAATTTCCACCCGCACTTCCCCATCCGGGAAGGAAGTCACCTCAGCTTTCCCTAAGGAGAGCTTGAGATACTTACATATCTTTTTAGCTAGATCTGGATTAGCGTTCCCGGTAAAGACCCTCAACTGCCCACCGGCCATCTCCCCTCTCCTTAAAATGGTCAGTCTAACATCTTCTCTTGCTGATTGATTATATTACCAGACTCAAAGAACTATGTCAATGCAAAAAATCGTTTCTGGATGCTCGAGGTTCGATTCAACAAACTCTCCCTATAATTTTACCAAATACTATCCACCTTCAGCCTTCTGGTGGGACTAAGGGGGCCACGGTCATAATCTTTTTAGCCTGCTCTGGATATTTAGCAATGAACTTTAACTCATCATTGGTAAGTGGCTTTTGGGTATGGACATTGGCATAGCGAGCCAGCTCTAAGATTTTAGTTGCTTCCTCATCGTTTTTAAATTCTATCTCCAGCTTATCATAAACATTTCTAAATCCCTTAATTCCTCCATATTCTCCTACAGTTATCTTCCGGCCACTCTCCACTATCTCTGGCTCTCCCCTTCCTAACTCTTCAAAGTCGTAAAGTTCATAGTTGCGTCTATCTTTCAGCGCTCCATCAGCATGAATGCCGGATTCATGGGCAAAGGCGTTCTCCCCTACCCCAACCTGATTTATGGGAATGGGAACCCCAAAGGCATAGCCTGCATATTTGGCAATCTTCCACGCTTTTGATAGGTCCACTCTTTCGTCAAGGACATATTTACCCTGGTGGAATCCACTGGATTTCTTGATGGCTAATATGACCGAGACAAGGTCTGCGTTGCCCGCCCTCTCTCCCATTCCATTAAGGGCAGTATTTATATAGGCATCCACTCCTCCATCAATAGCTCCCTTCGCTCCAGCCACTGAACAGGCTACCGCCATCCCTAAGTCATTGTGACAGTGGAGCTCTATGGGAATCTGGACCTCCTCAGCTAAGAGCTTCACTCTCTGGTAAATGGTAAAGGGGTCATCGTAACCAAGGGTATCGCAGTATCTGAACATTACCGCTCCATGCTCTTTGGCTGCTCTGGCAAATCTCACCAAATACTCATCATCGGTTCGGGAAGCATCTTCAGCATTGACGCCAATAGTATCTGCGCCCAGTTCCTTAGCCTTCTCCACGGCCTCAACCATCATATTGAGAACATCCTTCCTGGTCTTCCGTCCTTGAAATTTTCCTTTAGTCATCTGTTCCGAGGTGGAGATGGAAAGATTTATGTGCTTCATCTTGGTGAATCTGAAGGAGTTCTCCACCTCCTTAAGTATAACCGGGCACCAGCCTTCCAGGCGCATGGGATTAATTAGTCCTATCTCAGCTAATTCTAAATTGGCATTGATGTAGTTCATCTCATGGTGAGTGTAAGGGAAGCCCAGTTCGCTCTGAAAGATCCCCATCTCATTAAGGAAGATATTTATCATCGTCTTCTCTAATTTAGCTAAACCCAATCGGGAAGTCTGCACCCCATCCCGATTGGTAACATCGATAACATAGATTTTGTTCATAGCTTGGCTAACCTCACTTCCAGGATTTCTTTTATGTTCTCTATATTCTTTAATGTCTTCTCGGGGACAGAGCTGTCCAAGTTAAGGACAGTTACTTCCCGGCCCCCTTTCTCCTTCCGACCTAAAGTCATGGCGGCAATATTTATCCCCTGGCTGCCGAGAATAGTTCCAATTCTGCCGATGATTCCGGGCTTATCCTCATGGGCACAGACGAGCATGTAGCCAACCGGAACAGCATCCAGGTGGTAACC
>JAUWHM010000118.1 GCA_030605915.1 Nitrospirota bacterium
AAACCAGCTTGAGGCTATCCCCTCACTTACTATTCCTCCCTCCTGGGTAATTACCTTCTGAAATCTGATTCCAGGAAGTAATTTTCTTCTTCCTCCCAAATCATCACTGCTCTCTAAGAACTCTTCCTCCTCTTTTTCAGCCATCCAGTATTCTCCTCTATCTAAATCATAGTAGAGCCGATGGTCTTTCCCGCTTACAGCCGCCTGGCTCTCAGTCCATCTAATCATCCCGGCAAGCCGTCGGGCAGAACTTCTGAGATAGCTACTGGGGAAGACTCCTTCTAACTTAGGAAAGGCAACTGTGGCAACTACCCCTAATATAACAAGAACCACAATGAGCTCAATCAGACTGAAGCCCTTATAGTTCCCAGCTTTGGATATCAGCATTCTCCCCTTCCCCACCTTCTTCACCATCTTTCCCGAATGAGATTATATCGTATTCCTTACTATGTATTCCAGGTGAGATATAGATGTAGGGACTTTCCCAGGGGTCGAGAGGGACCTTGTCAAGATATCCTCCATCCTTCCATCTTTTTGCTACGGGCTCAGTGGTAGGCTTCTCCACTAAAGCCTCAAGACCCTGCTCAGTAGTTGGGAAGAATCCATTGTCTAATTTAAACATAGCTAACGCTCCCTTGAAGTTACTAATCTGCACCACAGCCGTTGTTCTCCTCGCCTCCTCTTCCCGGCCCAAGAATTTGGGAACGATGATAGTAGCTAATATTCCTAAAATAATAATAACCACCATCAGCTCAATCAGCGTAAACCCAGCCTCTTTTCGCATAGAGCACCGCCTCCTTTCAATGAACACATGGCTTAGCGAAGTTAAGTCATAGGTGTGAATTGATCCTTGACATCAACGATGTCAAGGGTCAACGAATCATCTGATTCATTTCAAAAATTGGGAGAAGCACCGCTAAAACTACAAAGCCAACCACCAGCCCCATTATGAGAATGATCAGTGGTTCAAGGAGTGAGGTAAGAGCGCTTACTCTAGTCTGGATCTCATCGTCATAAGTCTCAGCCACCTTAACTAACATTCCCTCTAAATTTCCACTCTCCTCGCCAACCGAGATCATCCGGATAACCATGGGAGGAAAAATCCGGCTCCTTCTCAGTGGATTGGTTATATTTCCACCTTCTCCAATTTCATCCCTGGCTACCTCAATGGCACGGGAAAATACCGAATTCCCGACCACATTTTTAACGATATCCAGTGAGGAGAGGATTGGAGCCTCGCTTCCCACCAAGGTTCCTAAGGTTCGGGAAAACCTGGCTACCGCCATATCCCGGAATAGATTTCCCAGTAACGGAATTCTCAATTTAAGCCGGTCGAAGATCAATCCACCGGCTTCAGTTCTCTTCAAGGCTCTAACTCCAAGGAGAAGACCTCCAATACCGAGAAGCACCACCCACCAGAAAGATTTCAAGAAATCGCTTGTTGAGATGAGGACCATCGTTGGAAGCGGTAAGGCCCTCTTCATTTCTGTAAATATCCTGGTAACCATAGGGATGACGAAACTGAAGAGGAAGAAGAGAACCCCTAATCCAATGAAGACCATCAAGAGAGGATAGGAAAGAGCCGCCCTCACACGACTGCGCAAGCGCACTTCATCCTCTGCGTAGTCAGCCAAACGGCGAAGAATTTTCTCCAGGGCGCCGCTTCCTTCTCCCGCCTTGACCATGTTTACATAAAGGCTTGAAAAACTCTTTGGATATTTAGAAAGGGCCTCGGAAAGAGAGCTTCCCTCCCTCACCCTCTCCCGCACATCAGCCACTACCCCTTTCAGGGTCCTATCTCCTATCTGCTCCACCAGGCTGGAGAGACTATCAACCAGGGGAAGACCAGCCTCAAGGAGAGTAGCTAACTGCCGGGTGAATACAGCAATCTCCCGCTTGCTTATCGTCTGCCAGATCCTCCCTAAATCAACTTCCCGGGAAACGGCAGCCGGCGCTCCCTCCTGCCCGAGCTCAGTGGGATAGATTCCCCGCCGGCGAAGCCTCGAACGGGCTTCCCTCGGGTCATCAGCATCAATCACTCCCTGAATCACCTCACCTGAACTATCTAATGCTTTATACTCAAAGACAGGCATCTTTAACCTCTCCAAGCACAACTATACCCCCCCTACCTAAAAATTGCAAACAATTTTTCCGAAAAAATGGTTTCTGAAAAATCGCTTGCAATCCTGTTACTACTTCAGATACTTAGCTACATCTTCTGCAATATGAGATACAATCTTCACATCCTCAAGCTTCTTGCGGCGGAGTTTATATCCGAGTTCTGAGATAAGTTTCTCCTTCTGCCCTTTAGAAACCGAGAAAGCAAAGATTTCTCTTAAGTCAACATTGAGCGCCCTGGCAATACGCTCGACCGTCTCTAATGCGGGAAGCCGTTCACCCCGCTCAATGAGCCCCACAAAGTTATCCGATATATCCGCCGCCTCAGCCAGTTTCGCCTGACTCATCTTCCGTATCTTTCTGATATAACGTATCT
>JAUWHM010000102.1 GCA_030605915.1 Nitrospirota bacterium
CCCCGCAGGAACTCGATGAGGAAGCGAAAAAGGCAGTAAAGGAGAAGGTAGCTGAGAAGGACCTGTCCCTGGTAATGGCTGCGTCGGCGAAGTTTAATCAAGACGGCGAAAATAAGTAAATTAGCTAACAAATGGTAGACCTGAGTTGGATGGAGAGAGGTATCTAAGAAGTGGCTGTGGGCGGGGCTGCCGGGTGGAAAGGTGATTGCCCAGGGTAAATTACTGGGGAAGCCGTAACAGCAGCCATTGAGTAGACATCCAATCCTTCCCACTGCCTGGCCGAGGGCTACATAGGGAATAACCAAATCGGCTACCGTCCATACTATCATTCGGTTTCTCCGCAGATACCATATTCCTCCTGCTAAAGCCAATATCAGCCCACCATAAAATACTAGTCCTCCCCTCCAGAGCATAAATATTTGTACAGGATGAATCAGGTAATCCCTGATATTGAGGAGGACGAAGAGTGCTCTCGAACCGACTATAGCTGAGATCAGGATAACAAAGCATAAGTCCAGAACCTTCTCTGCATCAATACCTTCCCTCCTTGCCTGCCTCCTGACTAACAGTACTCCTGAGAAAAAGGCGAGGGCAAGCAAGGCTCCGTAAGAATAAATTGTAATGGGGCCAATCTTAAATAGAATGGGATGCATGAGAGATGCCTCAGTTTGTTCGGCAATCTGATTACACAGATTTTGGAAGATTACACAGACTCTCCCCTCGAGAACTAATCTGTGTAATCTGCTTCTTAATCCCTGAAATTAGAGATTCCTGATTTTTTTCGGGAATCTCTCCTGAGCATTTTCCAGCACAGGATTATTACTCCAGCGGTGATGGCTGAATCGGCAAGATTGAAGGCCGGCCAGTGATGGCCGTAGAGGCTGAAATCCAGAAAATCGACCACATACCCAAAACGCACTCTATCAATGAGGTTGCCAGTAGCCCCTCCCAGGATGAGTCCGATAGAGGATGTCCAGTTAGGGTATCTCTGAAAGAACTTTCTCTGAAGGAAAAGTATCAAAATTACGCTCAGGGTAGAGATGAGAATGAGGAAAGCTGTCTGATGACGCAAGAGTCCGAAGGCAGCTCCAGTATTGTGAATGTGGGTGAGATGAAATATATTCTTAAGGACTGGAACTGATTGACCGGGAAGGATTAATCTCTGAACATAGTATTTAGAGAGCTGATCAATGATCAAAATGAGGCCAGCAAGAGCAATAATTAAGGTCATATTCTTCCTATTTTTTCTCCATTTCCTCCTTACATTTGATACAGAGCCGGGCATAGGGAACTGCCTCCAGGCGCTTACGGTTAACGGCTTTCCCGCACTGCTCGCAGAGGCCAAACGGACCCTTCTTAAATCGGCGTAAAGCCTCATCCACTTCGTAAAGGAGTTTCTGCTCACTGGTAGCCAAATCGAGGGTAAATTCCCGGTCAAAATTGTCCGTTCCCATATCGGCCATGTGGAAGGAGTAGCCGGAGAGGTCCCCCGAAGCATCCCGCTGTGACTTATTCAGGCTGTCACCTTCCAAATGCTCGATTTCAGAGAGAAGGCTCTCCCTCGCCTTCTCTAAAAGACGTCTGAACTTCTCCTTGTCCTTTTTCCTCATATAAATCACCCCCTTTATTTGTCCTGAATAACTTTAAGGCATCTCTGACAGATAGTCGGATGCTCCTTTCTTTCCCCCACTGTCTCACTCCAGATCCAGCATCGCTCGCACTTTCGTCCCCGAGCTCTCTCTGCCCGGATTCCCAACTCCTTTATTTCTTCTCCAGATGAGACATCCTCGGGAAGCGTCTTGACCTCCGTTAGCTCAACTCTGGAAACGATGAAGACGGTAGTCAGTTCGGATTCATATTCTTTGAGGAATGAAGTAAGATTAGAGGAGGTAGAATAAAGGGCCACCTTCGCTTCCAGGAAGTTCCCGATCATCTTCTCCCGACGGGCCTTCTCTAAAATCCGGTATACTTCCTCTCTCACTCGCAGGAGCCTGGCCCATCTTTCTTCCAGTTTCTCATTTAGATAAGATTCATCTAATCTTGGCCAGGAGGCAAGGTGAACGCTTTCTTCCTCCTTCCCGGGAAGATGTTGCCAGACATTCTCAGCCGTAAAGGAGAGAAGTGGTGCCATCAACTTGGTAAGAGTGAGCAAAATTTCATGTAGCACTGTCTGGGCAGAACGGCGCTCTGGGGAAGAGGCGGCAAAGGTATACAATCTATCCTTAAGAACATCGAAGTAGAAAGAACTGAGGTCAACGGCACAGAAGTTGTGAAGGTCGTGGTAGAGACGATGGAATTCGAAACCATCGTACGCTCGGCTGGCCTTTCCGACAAGCCCAGCTAACCTGGACAGCGCCCATCTGTCTATTTCAGGCAACTGCTCATAGTCTACTCTGTCCTTATCGGGCTCAAAATCATAGATGTTCCCTAAGATGAAACGACAACTATTCCTGATGCGCCGGTAGGCTTCCATCATCCGGGTTAAAATCTCTGAAGAGAAGGCAATGTCATTTCGATAGTCCTCTGAGGATACCCATAGCCTGATGACATCAGCTCCATATTTTTGGACTGCTTCCTCAGAGGAAATTAAATTCCCCAGAGATTTAGACATCTTCTTTCCCTCTCCATCAACCATAAAACCGTGAGTTAAGACCGTCTTATAGGGAGCCTGGCTTTCCACTCCCACCGCCGTAAGCAGTGAGGTCTGAAACCAGCCCCGGTGCTGGTCGCTTCCCTCTAAATAGAGATCGGCTGGGTAGGAGAGGTTCTCATTATCTTTGAGCACAGCCCGGTGGCTTACTCCCGATTCAAACCAGACATCAAGAATATCGGTCTCCTTCCTGAATTTCTTCTGGCCACAGCCCTGGCAACTGATATCCTGTGGCAGAATCTCATCCTTCAAGAACCAACTGTCGCTGCCTTCCTTAGAGAAAAGAGATGCTACTGCCTTAATGGCTTTCTCGCTAAACAACTCTCGACCGCATCCGAGGCAGTAGAAGATGGGGATGGGGACTCCCCAGACCCTCTGGCGGGAGATACACCAGTCAGGACGCTCCTCTACCATATTCCTTATCCGAACCTGGCCCCAACCTGGGATCCAGTTAACTTTCTCTATTTCCTTCAGGCTCCTCTGGCGAAGACCGTTTCTATCAACCGAGATAAACCACTGGTCGGTGGCTCGAAAGATGACCGGGCGTTTACATCGCCAGCAGTGGGGATAGGAATGAATGAGGGCTTCCTGGTAAAGAAGGGAACCGTCCTCCTTTAACCTTTCCGTTATCGGCTTGTTAGCCTCAAACACATTCATCCCGGCAAAGCCGGAAACCTCGGAATTGAATCGTCCCTCCTCATCAACCGGGGCGAAAATGGGCAATCTATGCTTCAATCCCAACTCATAATCTGCTTCCCCATGGCCAGGGGCTGTATGGACACAGCCGGTCCCTTCATCCTTGACTACTGTTTCACCTAAAATCACCGGGCACTCGTCCTTACTCAGCGGATGCAGATACTTTATCCCCTCCAGCTTGCTTCCCACGGCAGTTGCTACTATTTCATATTCAGTTATACCCACCTTCTCCATCACAGTATCTACGAGATCCCTGACTATAATGAGCATCTCATCCCCTTTTATCTTTACCAGAGCATACTGGTAATCCGGATGCAGAGCGGTGGCCATGTTGGCTGGTAGGGTCCAGGGAGTAGTCGTCCAGATGAGAATGCTAATCCTGACATCGGGTGGCAAATCCAATCCAGTATACAGATTATACGCCCGGCCAGCAGATTTCGGGGTTAATGAGAATTTGATATAGATGGAGGGAGACTCATGGTCGCCATACTCAACCTCAGCTTCGGCCAGGGCGGTTTGACAGTGAATGCACCAGTGGACCGGCTTGAGGGCCCGGTAGATGAATCCTTTCCCAACAAGCTCTCCAAAAACTTCGATGATCTTAGCTTCATAGCCGGGATGCATAGTAAGGTAGGGATTATTCCAATCTCCCAGGACCCCCAGTCTCTTGAACTGTTCCTTCTGAATTCCAACAAACTTCTCAGCAAAGCGCCGGCACTCCTTCCTTATCTCATGCTTGGTCAGATTATTCCTCTTTCCTTCCCGGAGGGATTTCATCACCTGATGCTCAATGGGCAGTCCGTGGCAGTCCCAGCCGGGAAGGTAAGGGCTATCGTAGCCCTGCATTGATTTATATTTGACGATGATATCCTTCAATATCTTATTCAGGGCAGTGCCAATGTGAACATTTCCGTTAGCATAAGGAGGGCCGTCGTGGAGGATATATTTTGGTTTGCCTTTCAGTTTCTTCCTCAAAGCTTCATAGATTCGGTTCTCCTCCCAGAACTTGAGGATCTCGGGCTCTCGCTTGACCAGATCAGCCCTCATGGGGAACTTCGTCTGCGGTAGATTAAGGGTTTTACGGTAATCCATCTTTACATTCTACCAATTACCCGACTTACCAATTGAGTCAGCTTAGGTTCTGCCCTTCCCGCTACCTTGAAGATAGCCTTGATGTTGGCTGGCTTCAGGGCATCCGGGAGACACTTATCGGTTATGCAGGAGATGCCCAGCACCCTCATTCCGGCCTGGATAGCAACGATTACCTCCGGAACGGTGGACATACCAACCGCATCAGCTCCAATGATTCGCAAGAATCTATATTCAGCGGCTGTCTCTAAATTAGGCCCGGTTACGGCTACATAGACCCCCTTCTGAACCTTTATCTTCTCCTCCCTGGCCACTTCCTCGGCAAGATAGACGAGCTTGCGATCGTATGGCTGAGACATATCCGGGAATCGAGGGCCAAGCCTTTCATCACTGACTCCAATCAAAGGATTCGCCCCCATGAGATTTATATGGTCGGTGATGAGCATCAAATCCCCGGTCTCAAACTGTGGATTCATGCCCCCGGCCGCATTGGAGACGATGAAGATTTCAGCACCCAGGGCCCTCATCACCCTGACAGGAAAAGTAACCTCCTCTAAGGAGTAACCCTCATAGTAGTGGAATCTACCCTGCATGGCTACTACTTCCTTTCCTCCAATCTTCCCTAAGACGAGCTGCCCGGCGTGGCCGATGACAGTAGGAGCAGGGAAAGAAGGTATCTCAGAATAAGGAACGGTCTCTCGTGCCTCAATCTCATTGGCCAAAGCTCCCAATCCCGTTCCCAAGATTATGGCAATCCTGGGCCTATGCTTAGTTCTGGATTTGATAAGGCTAACTGCTTCCTCTATTCTCTCCTTCAAATCTGCCATAGCCTCACTCCTGCAGTTCCTTTGCCCTCCTAGTGGCCGAGGCCACTGCCTCAAGGATAATATCTTGAAGCCCTTTCTCCTTGAAAATATTCAGGGCTGCCTCCGTCGTTCCACCCGGGGAAGTGACCATCTCCCTTAGGGTAGAAAGCTTCTCCTCAGTCTGACTGGCCATCTTGGCTGCTCCTAAGGCTGTCTGTTTAACAAGCGTATCAGCTAACTGAGGAGATAGTCCTTCCCTGACTCCTGCTTCTATTAGATTCTCCATAACAGCAAAAATATAAGCCGGACCACTGCCACTTAAGGCGGTGACAGCATTCATTAACGCTTCCTTTACCTCAACCACTCTCCCCACGGCTGAAAAGATCTCTTGAGATGTTTTCCCTTCTTCCTCTCCGGCAAATTTACCCCGGGCTATTGCCGCCATACCTTCTCCTACCAGGACGGCTGTGTTGGGCATTACCCTGACTACAGCTACTTCTTTTCCGAGCGTATTCTCGATATAGCCTGTAGTTATCCCGGCGGCAATAGAAATGAGCAATTTTGGAGGCTCGAGGGAATCGGCTATCTCCTTTAAAACACTCTCTACATCCTTCGGCTTTACCGCTATGATGACAATATCTGCTTTCCTAACTGCCTCCCTATTATCCCTGGCTACCGTAACCTGCAAATCGCCCTGGCAACCTGACAACTTATCTTTGTCAATGTCGCTGGCTATGATACTGTTTGGCTCAACTATTCTCTTCTCAAGAATGCCTTTCACGAGAGCCTGCCCCATATTTCCCACCCCAATGAAGGCAATTTTCTTCTTGAGTTCCATCACTGCTTCCGCTGCCCAAATAAGGCTGTGCCTATACGAACTATATTTGCTCTCTCTACAAGACTGAGATTATCAGCAATCTTCTGCCATTCCAGCCCCACTATTATATCAACGGCGGCCAAAAAGGCAATAAAAAAATGACAGAAGTTTATTTAGAGGTTGACAACAAAATTAATATAAGTTAAAATCATTTTTGGATAGGAGTGCTTGAGGTGAGA
Organism: Nitrospirota bacterium; assembly: GCA_030605915.1. Classification (GTDB taxonomy): domain Bacteria; phylum NPL-UPA2; class NPL-UPA2; order NPL-UPA2; family JAGMAN01; genus JAGMAN01. The sequence goes on from JAUWHM010000102.1 coordinate 6,298, forward strand.
GGAAGAATCCCGCGGAAGATAATCTTGATGATGCTTGCCCTAAGTTTCCTTCTGGGATGTGCCCGGGAGGAAGAGGAGGTATTTAGGAAACGTCCACGGCCAGTGAAGGAAAGAGTGAAGGAAGCCAGGCCGCTGGTACTGGTAGAAGAGAAGAAGCTTCCCGAGCGCTGGCAGATTACCTCTGGCCCTGGTTACTATTCCTTCCCTGCTTGGTCACCTGATGGGAAGAAGATAGCTTATACCTGCTACTGGGAGGAAAAGCAGGATATCTGGGTGGTGGAGGTTGATGAAGATGGCAAACCAAAGGCAGGAGCAGTTAACCTCACTAACTCTTCCAGTATGGACGAGCATCCTTCCTGGTCCCCGGATGGAAAGAGGATCGTCTTTCATTCAGACAGGGAAGGCAAAAGGCAGCTCTTTGTTATCGGCGCTGATGGTGCTAACCTGAGACTCCTCTACAGTCATGAGATAGAGATAGAATGGGAGACAGAAACTGGGGGAGAGAAGGAGCTTAAGGAATGCTTTAAACCGGCCTGGTCACCTGACGGGGAAAGGATAGCTTTCATAGCCGAAAATAATATTTGGCTGATAGATAGCGAAGGGAAGGAGGAAGCGCAGTTCGTCACCTCCTCTGGATACAATGATTATCCCGCCTGGTCCCCTGATGGGAGCCAGCTTGCCTTCTATTCGGGAAACATTATCAAACTGATCAGGGCCGATGGGAGCGAGGAGAGAAGACTGACTGGCTCAGGAGGGATGAGGAGCGATTTTCCAGGGTGGAGCAATTATCCAGCCTGGTCTCCGGATGGAGAAAGAATTGTCTTTGTCTCTAATAGGAAGAAGGTATTGGGAGGAAGGGAAGTAAAGCACTACGACCTCTGGGTAGTTAAGGCTGATGGGACGGGAGAGGCCGAGTATCTAACTAACGACGAGTACCATGAGTATTTCCCCCGCTGGTCTCCTCAGGGGGATAAGATCGCTTTGCAGTCCGGTTTTCACATCCGGGTTATCTCCTTACCCCCCCCGCAAATATTAACTCAGTAATAGTCGACAATAAATTAAAATCTTCTTTTTCTTCTTTTTTCCTTGACAGAAATAGGTTATATTGGGTAAACTATAACTTTGTGTTATTTAGAATGTGGGTTGCCCATGTAGCTCAGTTGGTAGAGCACATGCATGGTAAGCATGAGGTCACCGGTTCGACCCCGGTCATGGGCTCCAGGGGTTAAGAGAGGAGGTGCAAGATGGCCAAGCAGAAATTTGAGCGCAAGAAGCCCCATGTAAATGTGGGTACGATAGGACATGTTGACCATGGGAAGACAACGCTTACGGCGGCAATCACACAGATACTGGCCAAGGAAGGGAAAGCGGAGGCGAAGACCTTAGATGAGATAGACAATGCTCCTGAGGAGAAGGAAAGAGGGCTAACCATAGCCATTGCTCATGTGGAGTATG
>JAUWHM010000164.1 GCA_030605915.1 Nitrospirota bacterium
GTGTCCATATATGTCCATATAGTGTCTATGAGAGAGGTAAAGTGGGGCAAAATGAGACAAATTGACATATAAGTATTTGTAATGGGGGAAGAAACAAAATGAAGAAGCAAGATGACAAAAATGCTTGATTTTCATCCGAATATGTGATAGAAATATCATGTAGGGAAGCGAATTCAACAAGATATCTTGGCTCCGCTCGGAATCTGATCAGACAGATTCTCTCGTTCAGAACCAATCCGTGTAATCTGTTTTTTAATCTGTGAAATCAGAGATTTCTGGTTTTCTCAGGAATCTCGTATAGGTAAGCGACATGCGGGATATAAAGATTTATCGAAGGGTAGATGTTAAGGGCCCGGTTATGCTGGCCGGATGGCCGGGAATGGGTAATGTGGCCCTGGTGGCCATAAATTATCTGCGAAAGAAGATGCAGGCCATAAAATTCGCTGAAATAGACATAAGCCAATTCTACACACCCGATTCGGTTGTAATTGAGGATGGCCTTGCCAAGCTGCCCCAGTTGCCAAGGAATCTATTTTACTATACAAAGCATCCAGATTTAGTCATCTTTGAGAGCGAATCTCAGTTGACGGGAAAGGCGGGCACTATCTTAATGAACGAGATTTTGGACTTAGCTCGGGAATTCAAGGTTCGAAGAATCTATACGGGAGCGGCTTTCCCTCTTCCCATGAGTTATAGAGAAGCACCTCGGGTCTTTGGAGTGGCCAACCAAAAGTCTTTGAGAGATTTTCTGGCTCATTACCGGGTGAGGATGATGGAGGGAGGCCAAATATCTGGCTTAAATGGGTTGCTTTTGGGATTTGCTGAGCGCAGAGGAATTGAAGCCGCCTGTCTGCTGGCCACTCTCCCCAACTATGCCATAAATTTCCCCAATCCAAAAGCCTCCCGGGCCATGGTTGAGGTTTTAGGGAGGATATTGAATGTCAGAGTGGATATGGGGGAACTGGATTTAGCCATTAGGGAGATGGATGAGAAGATGGCTATGATTGAGGAGAGGATAAAAGAAATTTTCCCATTGATGGAGAAGGAAGGGGAAATAGTTAACTTAGAGAAAGAGAAGGTGCCCGACTATGTAATGAAGAAAGTAGAGAAGCTCTTCCAGGAAGCTAAGGTGGACAGGAAAAAGGCCTACCTGCTGAAGGAGGAACTGGATAGATGGGATCTATATAAATTCTATGAAGATAGATTCCTGGATCTGTTCAAGGAGCATCAATGATAAAGGTCTCCATTGTCCGCTGTAGCCATTATAATCAGGGAGATGTAGATAAGGCTATAAGGCAAGCCTTAAATCTAATCGGAGGTATAGAAGAGGTCATAAAGAGGGGCCAGCGGGTTCTGGTGAAGCCAAACATGCTCTCTGCTCGGCCTCCGGAGAGGGCAGTAACTACTCACCCTAGCTTTCTCCGGGCGGTAGTAGAAATGGTGAAAGAAGCGGGGGCGGAACCTCTCATCGGGGATAGCCCGGGTGGAGTGAATCGAGATATCGCCAAATTCTGGGAAGTTTGTGGCTACAAGGAAGTTTCAGATATTACCGGGGCACCTTTAGTGAATTTAGAACGAAATCTTGAAGAGGTAGAAGTCCCCCAAGGGAAAATTTATAAAAGGCTTCATCTGCCTCGCTTAGCCTTGGAGGTAGATGCCCTCATTAGCCTGCCCAAGCTTAAGACCCATAATCTGACCTTATATACGGGAGCGGTGAAGAACCTGTTGGGACTGGTTCCCGGCTTAGGGAAATCAGAATTTCATAAGCGCTGCCCCCAGCCCGATGAATTTGGAGAAGCCATCGTCGATATTTTAGCTGCCGTCAAGCCAAAACTATCCATCATAGATGGAGTGGTAGGCATGGAAGGCAACGGCCCCGTTTCTGATGACCTCAGAAATATAGGATTAATCCTGGCCAGCACTGATGCTGTTGCCCTGGATACGATAGTGCAGGCCATAGTCGGTCTAAAGCCTTTTGATGTCCCTACCACAGCGGCCGCGGTGAAGAGGGGGTTGGGCATAGGCGATTTGGGAAGAATAGAGGTTGTGGGGGAACCTTTAGAAGAAGTGGTAATGGATGATTTCCGCCTACCTTCCAATGCCGTCGTTCGGCGCATTCCCAAGCCCATTCTCGCCCTTATTGCTCGAGGAGTAATGGTTAAGCCAACGGTAGATAAGGGAAAATGCACCCAGTGCCAATCCTGTCTTAAGAACTGCCCGGTGGAAGCTATCTCTATGGAAGGTGACTACCCGCGGATTGATTACAGGCGCTGCATTCTGTGCCTGTGCTGTTATGAACTCTGCCCTCAAGATGCTGTTCGACTGAGGAGAAGTCTATTGGCTAAATTGTGGATCTAATGAAGTTACAAGATTTAGGTGAGTTTGGTCTCATTAAACGCTTAGCCGACAATATTTCCATCGACGATGCTCAGGTAGTAGCTGGCATTGGAGACGATGCAGCCGTAATTAAAACCGACGGCCCTAAGCTGATTCTCTTCACTACCGATAGTCTCATAGAGGATGTCCATTTCACCCGCCCTGCCCTTAGCGCCTACCAGGTTGGCTGGAAGGCCCTGGCTGTAAACTTAAGCGATATAGCCGCCATGGGAGGAGTTCCTAAACATGGACTGGTCGCCATTGGACTATCTTCTCAGACGGCGGTTGATTTCGTAGATAGCCTCTATCAGGGGATAAAGGACTTAGCCAGTAAATTCAAGGTAAACATTGTGGGAGGAGATACGGTAAGGTCACCTCAGCTCATAGTTAATATCTCTCTTCTGGGCGAGGTGGAGGAAGAATATCTTGCCCTTCGCTCTGGTGCGAAGGCTGGAGATAAGGTCTTGGTGACCGGAGATTTGGGAGGAGCGGCTACCCACCGTCTAACTCAAGACCATCTTTCTCCTCAGCCCCGGGTGGAAGAAGGAAGAGCCATCGTCAAGGGGCTTCAGCCTACTTCAATGATTGATATAAGTGACGGTTTAGCCAGTGACCTCAGGCACATCTGTGAATCCAGCCAGGTAGGAGCCAAGATCTGGACTGAGAGGATCCCCGTTTCGGAGAAAACCCGGAAGATGTCTAAGCGGTTAGGCAAGGACTTTCTCAGACTGGCCTTGGAGGGAGGGGAGGATTACGAACTGCTTTTTACCGCTTCACCTCAGAGACTTCCTGAGCTCATCTCAGAAATTGATGTTTCCATAACCGTAATTGGAGAAATCACTGACCAGAAAGGGAAGATATTACTAATTGATGAAAAGGAAAAACCTCATCCTCTGGAATGGAAGGGATATGAGCACTTTCAGGAGAATAGGTCTTGAGAAAAGCGGTAGCTCTACTGAGCGGTGGATTGGATAGCACCCTGGCAGTGAAACTTATCTTAGAGCAGGAGGTGGAGGTGGAAGCAGTGAACTTTCTAACCATATTCTGTGCCTGTACCTCCCACAGTTCCTGCCGCCTGGAGGCGAAGAGAGCCTCTGAGAAGCTTGGCATCCCCCTCAAAGTCTTCAATGTCTCCCGGGACTACTTGGACCTGGTCAAACATCCCCGTTATGGCTACGGTAAGAATATTAATCCCTGCATTGACTGCCGCATCTTCATGCTCAAGAAAGCAGGAGAATACATGATGGAGGTGAGAGGCTCCTTCCTCATTACTGGCGATGTCTTAGGAGAGAGGCCAATGTCCCAGCGCCGGGATGCTCTCAGGATTATCGAGAGAGATTCTAAATTGGAAGGTTTGATTCTAAGACCTCTTTCCGCAAAGCTATTGGAACCAACCATCCCGGAGAAGGAAGGTTGGGTTGACAGAGAGAGATTGCTGGCCATCAAAGGACGTTCCCGAAAGCCACAGATGCAGTTAGCAACTCAGTTTGGACTGACTGAATATCCCAGTCCGGCCGGAGGATGTCTTCTAACCGACCCGGGATTCGCCTCCCGCCTGAAGGACCTGTTTGAGCACAGTGAAGCAAGCCTCAATGATGTTCACCTTCTCAAATTGGGAAGGCACTTCCGTCTCTCCCACCAGACTAAATTAATAGTGGGAAGAAATGAGGGCGAGAATGATAAACTCCTTACCCTGGCCCAGCCAGGAGATCTCTGCTTCCAGGTGGCAGATTTTCCTGGGCCGATTACCATTGCCCGAGGCGAACTTGATAGTGCGAGCATATCCAAGGCCTGTGCCCTTACCGCCCGTTACAGCAAGGGGAAGGGGGAAGAGACCATTAAAGTAGATTGTTGGAGGCTGCCGCAGGAGGAGACCCAATCCTTACACGTCTCGCCAATGCCTGAGGGAGAGCTTCAGAGACTGAGAATTTAAATAAGAGAAGGAAATGCTTATAAACAGTTTTCCTCCCCAGAGGCTCAAGGAAGCAGATTTGGTGGTTAATACTTTGGAGGATAAAGCAATACAATTTATAAAAGAAGTTATAGAAAAATGAAACGATTGAAGATGTCTCCATAAATATAGTTTATCTTCAATATTATAGTCGAACTATAACTATAGTAAAAATACTTGACTTAGAAGGAGTTAACGATGAAGCGGGTAAAGTTTGGCAAGACTAATGAAGAAGTTTCTGAGATGTGTTTAGGCACAATGATGTTTGGTGACCGTTGCGATGAGACTGAATCCAAAAACATCCTCTCTTATGCTTTAGATTTTGGCGTTAACTTTCTTGATACAGCCGCTATGTACTGTGAAGGAAGGACTGAAGAGATTATTGGCCGTAGTATCGGCGGTAAAAGAAAAGAATTTTTTATAACAACGAAAGTCCATAAGGGTCTGGATGAGAAGAGTATTACTGGAAGTATTGATGAGAGTTTAAAGAGGCTGGGCACAGATTATGTTGACCTCTATCTTATTCACTGGCCGAAAGAGAAAATGAATCCTGAAGAAATTATGAGGTCTCTGAATAAAGTGGTGCAAAGCGGAAAGACCAGGTTTGTGGGTTGTTCTAACTATCCAGCCTGGTTGCTTGCTTACTCCAATGCCTGTGCTGAAGGTAATGACTGGGCAGAACTTGTCTGTAATCAGATTCCCTATAATCTAATTGAGAGAGGAGTAGAAGTTGAAGTACTTCCTCAGGCAGTAGCGGAGAAAATTGTTATAGCTGTCTATCGGCCCGTGGTGAGAGGCTTGCTTGCCGGAAAATATAGACCGGGGGAGCCTCCCCCGGAAGGCTCACGCGCAGATACTAAGGAAATGGCTATCTGGTTAGAGAGATATGGAGAGTCCATTGAAAGATTATTAAAGTTTGCTAAAGATAAGGGTGTATCGCCAGCCCAGGTGGCCATTTCCTGGATTAGAAAATCTCCGGCGGTTACCTGTCCGATTGTAGGAGTCAGTTCTCTTGAGCAATTTAAGATAAGCATTAAGGCTTTCGATTTCGACCTGTCTAATGAGGAATATACTGAGGTCACGAAGATGTTTGATACAGAAGTAAAAGAGGAGGCAGGCGGAGCTTATAAAGACCTGCGTCGTAATCTCTTCCTTTTAACCGGCGGATAATTTAAGACGGATAATTTAACAGAGTCAAGAAAAAGATTGAATTTTCCCCTGGATAGATATATACTCTTTGTATTCGGGCAGGTGCTGATGAGAAACTAAGGCAGGCCCACGAGAATTATGTGAACGAAAATTCTCCAGAAAAGATAGCTGAGGAGCATATAAAACTATTCCGCTCATTAAAATGAGCAAATCAGTCCAATGGGAAATAAAGGTTTATCGCAAGGTATTAGAAAGTTCATCCGGAGGGAGAAAGCAAGAATCCGCCGGGAGGCAAATAGTCAAGAAGATGAGACAAGAAGGATTGAGGAGCTTCTGAATAAGAATAGAAATTTTGGGTCTTGACAAAGTATCCCTATATGTGATAAAACTTCCCGCGGGCGAGAAGAGATTCTTGTCTGCCGACAGCAAGGAGGTGAAAGAAGAATGGCTATTCAACCATTAGGAGATAGGGTCTTAGTTAAGCCTCTTGAGAAGGAGGAGAAGACCAAGGGAGGAATTGTCCTTCCCGACACGGCCAAGGAGAAGCCGCAGGAAGGGGAAGTAGTTGCCGTGGGAAGCGGGCGAGTCTTAGAAAATGGAAAAACCATTCCCCTCGAGGTGAAGAAAGGTGATAAGATCCTATTCGGCAAGTACTCAGGAACGGAGGTGAAGGTAGAGGAAAGGGAAGAAGAGCATCTCATAATGAGAGAAGAGGATATCTTGGCGATTATTAAATGAGGGAGGTGAAGAAGAAATGGCAGCTAAACAGCTTAAATTTAACGAAGATGCCAGGCACGCTTTAGAGGAGGGAGTAGATATATTAGCAAATGCCGTCCGGGTGACCTTGGGCCCAAGGGGTCGCAGCGTCGTTTTAGACAAGAAGTTTGGCTCCCCTACGGTCACTAACGACGGAGTGACCATTGCTAAGGAAGTGGACCTGGAAGAGCCTTACCAGAACATGGGCGCCCAGATGGTGAAAGAGGTAGCCTCCAAGACCAGTGATGTGGCTGGAGATGGAACAACTACCGCCACCATTTTAGCTCAGTCCATCTATCACGGAGGAATGAAGAACGTCACCGCCGGGGCCAATCCCATGGCTGTGAAAAGGGGAATCGAGAAAGCAGTGGAGGTGGTTGTCCAGCACCTGAAGAAGATTTCTAAACCTACCCAGGAGAAAAGAGAGATGGCTCAGGTAGCCACCATCTCTGCCCACAGCGATTCCACCATTGGCAACTTAATTGCCGATGCCATGGAGAAAGTGGGGAAGGATGGGGTGATTACGGTAGAAGAAGGTAAGACCATGGAGACCAACTTAGACCTGGTAGAGGGAATGCAGTTTGACCGCGGTTACCTATCTCCCTACTTCGTCACCAATGCTGAGACCATGGAAGTGGAATTGGAAGAACCTTATATTCTCATCCATGAGAAGAAAATTTCGGCGGTGAAGGACCTTATTCCCCTCTTAGAGAAGATATCTCGGGTTGGCAAACCGATATTGGTCATCGCTGAGGAGGTAGAGGGGGAAGCCTTAGCCACCCTGGTGGTTAATAAGCTGAGAGGAGCGGTTAAGTCGGCGGCCGTAAAGGCTCCTGGCTACGGCGATCGGCGTAAGGCTATGCTCGAGGATATCGCTATCCTCACCGGAGGGAAGGTGATCGCTGAGGAGCTGGGAATCAAGCTTGAGAGCATTAATATTGATGACCTTGGTAAGGCAAAGAAAGTAACCATAGACAAAGATAATACCACCATCGTGGAAGGAGCCGGGTCCAAGGCTGATATGGAGGGAAGAATCTCTCATCTCAAGCGCCAGATTGAGGAGACCACCTCTGATTACGATAAGGAGAAACTACAGGAGAGATTGGCCAAAATAGCCGGTGGAGTAGCCGTCATCAATGTCGGAGCCGCTACTGAGACGGAGATGAAGTCCCGGAAGGCTGTAGTGGAGGATGCCCTCCATGCTACCCGGGCCGCCGTTGAGGAAGGAATTGTCCCCGGAGGGGGAGTAGCCATCCTCAGAGCTATACCGGAGATAGAGAATCTGAAGTTGGAAGGCGATGAGAGGGTGGGAGCGGACATCGTTAAGAGGGCGCTGGAGGAGCCAGCCCGCCAGATCGCGGCTAATGCTGGTTATGAAGGCTCGGTAGTGGTCCATCGGCTGAAAGGGGAGAAGACCAACATCGGATTCGATGCCGAGAAGGAAGAATATACTGATATGATCGCAGGCGGGATAATTGACCCAACCAAGGTGACCAGATCCGCTATCCAGAATGCCGCCTCAATTGCTGCTTTGATGATCACTACTGAGGTCCTGGTTACTGAGAAGCCCGAGGAGGAGAAGACACCACCTATGCCCCCTGGCGGTGGACCCGGCGGCTATGGCGGAGGCATGTATTAGGAGGAGTAGCGATGGCCAGGAAGTTAGGCAGGGTTGCTCATGAGGCAAAGAAGAAGCCAAAGTTGAGTAAGAAAGAGAAAAGAGAGAAGAAACGCCTTAAAAAGGCGGGAACATAGTTTTAAAGTAATGGTTTAGCTGTGAAAAGCGTCCTCTCAAAATCTCCGAAGGACGCTCAGCTTAATAGCTTTATCAATAGTCTGGCTTCGCTCTATTTTGTTTTGACAGGCAAGGGTTATACTTTATTCAATAGTCCTTAAATGGACACAAAACAAAAAAGCCTTCTTGAGATTTTGAGGTTCCGCTACATATATGAACTTCTGAGCTGTTGCGTTGTAAAATTGATAGAAGCGATGGGGGGGGGAAATGATTCCTGAGCGCATTTTTCTTACCAAGGGAGTAGGAAGACACAAGGAAAAACTGCAGTCCTTTGAGATGGCTCTTCGCCAGGCTGACATTGCCAGGTATAATTTAGTCAGAGTCTCCAGCATTCTCCCCCCTGGGTGTAAGATAATACCGAGGAAGAAAGCCTTAGAGCTTCTGCCGTCGGGGCAGATTATCTTTACTGTCTTCAGTGAGAATAGCACCAATGAACCAAACCGCTTATTGGCAGCTTCCATTGGCATTGCTGTTCCTACAGGGAAGGAAAGATACGGCTACCTCAGCGAGCATCATTCATTCGGTCAGACAGAGAGTATGGCTGGCGATTACGCTGAAGATTTAGCAGCCACCATGCTGGCTTCCACTTTAGGAATAGAATTTAACATTGATGATGCCTGGGACGAGCGCAAGGAGATCTATAAGATGCACAATCAGATTGTCCGAACCAGTAACATCACCCAATCAGCCATTGGAGATAAGAAGGGTCTCTGGACAACAGTAATCGCTGCCGCCATCTTCCTCCCCGTCCATCAAGGATCACTCTTGTAACACTTCGTATGATTAACTTCGCTGACTTAGAAGAAGATTTTTCCAATTATGAGAGCTCCAAAGTAGTTATCCTTCCTATTGCCTATGAAGGGACGGTGACTTACGGGAAGGGAACCAGCCAGGGCCCGCAGGCTATCCTAAAAGCTTCCCAGCAGTTAGAACTCTACGATGAGGAACTCCGCCAGGATACCTATAAAATCGGGATTCATACCTTAGGCACAGTAGAGGGAAGTGAGCTATCTGCCCAGGAGATGGTGGAGACAGTTTATCTTAAAGCCTCCCCGTTGGCAAGAGATGAGAAGTTCATCGTTATGTTGGGAGGGGAACATTCTCTCAGTCTGGGGATGGTCAAGGCTCTGCGGGATAAGTTTGCCGACCTATCAGTTCTTCAACTGGATGCCCACGGAGACCTGCGGGATGAATATGAGGGCACAAGATATAACCACGCTTGTGTTGGCCGCAGGATATCAGGATTGGTTCCCCTGACCCAGGTGGGGATACGAAGTTTAAGCCGGGAGGAGGGAGAGTACATTAAGAGTGGCAAAGGGCCAAGGGTCTTCTACGCAGGCCAGATCATCGGCGGGAGAAATTGGGTTGAGGAAGCAATCTCGGGCCTTTCTAAGAATGTCTATTTGACTATCGATTTAGATGTCCTTGACCCGGGGATTATGCCTTCGGTAGGAACGCCGGAACCAGGAGGGCTGGACTGGTATGCGACCCTCCAGCTTCTTCGTCAATTAACCAAACAAAGAAAGATAGTTAGCTTCGACTTAGTAGAACTGGCTCCTCAGCCCGGGAACATCTCACCTGATTTTCTGGCCGCCAAACTCACCTACAAACTCCTCGGCTACATCTTTCACTGACCTGGCATTCACCATCCCACCACTAAATCGCTTCTCCAGAGTAAGGTGGTCCAATATAAGGAAGAAATTTTTCCAGAAATTTTTCAACAAGAGCTTGACAAATCACTATAAATATAGTATTATAGCATTATGGAAGTAGAAACGGCACTTATTCTATTGCCGATTGAGTACAACCCCGATGAAAAAGGGAAACGGGGCCAAGTACCTATGAAAGCTTTCACAGATACTGCCGTTGAGATCTCAAAACTTTTTCAAAAGTATGGATTGGGTTGCACTATAGACCCTTTCCCCAAATTTGGCATCTGGGCACATTTGGGCGTTGTATATGAGGATGTAAATACCATCATAGAGATAAACAGTCTACCTAAAGCAGAAAAGAAGCACCTTATCAAATATTGTAAAGATAAACTTCTCAACCGGTTTAAACAGAAAGCAATTCTGATCAAGTTTATTCCTGAAGTTCAGGCAACGCTTGTGACGGTAAGAAAATAAACAAGGGGGGATGAATCATGGCAACAGACAAGAGACTTAAAGACCGTGTTGTTCTTTTTGCCTCAGTTGAGCGGGAGCAACATGACCGCCTCAGGGAGATGTCTTTTAAGACCCATCGCTCTATCGCGGCTCTGACCCGGGATGCTCTCAAGCAGTATATTACTAAAAGACGGAAGAAAGCCAGGGCGAGCTAACATCTCCGCCACTACGATCTATGGTTCCCGTAGGGGTAAGTAGGTTATTATGCAGGAAGACTGGGGGACTATTGTTTGTCTAGAAAAATTCCTGCTCTCAACGGGCTAATTATCAACTCAACAAATTGTATTCCTAGCCGTGGATTTAATTGGTACAAAAATAAATATAATAAATCATGGGGGAAACTAGTTAGTGACTGCTGGAGAAAATTCCGTGTTACATCTACAAGAGAGAAGCAAGTACAAGATTTTAGGCAACGTGATGGCGATATTGAGGATTTTTTGGAATTGGAAGAATAAGACAGAAACAATTACACATAACAAGGCAATCCAGCTGACCTTGTTCCGCCGCTAAAGCGGCTCCACAAGGCAGGAAGATACGTGCGCGCAAGGTGAATTCTTAGGATCGTTGTTTTTTAGCGAGTTGCTACGGGAACCTCTATTTTGGCTAGCTATGAAAATAGTGGATCAGTTTGGTGAAAGCAGGGAGGTAGTAAGATGAAAGCGGTTAAGGTTGCCTGGTTGTTGTTTCTTCTTCTATTTCTCGGAAGTGTTCTGTATATGGTTATTGACAGCACCAAGAGATATAGTTCTATCGACCTTTCTAAGAGTTATGAGGAGCAGATGGAACAAGCTAAGAGGGAGATAGAGCAGTATGTAGATGAAAAGAGGGAGAATCGCTTTACCCGTGATACGATAGAAATAAGGGAGTTGGTAGAAAGGGGGAAAATAATAGAATGGATGGATGATATGTTTGGAACAGAGATGGTTATCCAAGGTAAGATAGGCAAGGCTAAAGAATTAGATAACAGCATAGAAAACAAAGAAATGTATGATGACCTCAAAGCCATGCGTGACTACGCAATGGGTAAGATAAAGGTATGTCCCATGACCATTGAGGAGTTTCAGAAGAAATATGGTATCACTCCCGAAAAGACCCTGAAAGGTCAATTTAACTCAGGAGATAAAACTAAAAAGTCGACGCCTCAGCCTAAACCTTCCACTCCTCAGACGAAGAAAACGACAAAGAAAGCCCCGCAAGCGAAAACCATTTATAAATCAGAATACGCTCGTGCATCCACCAGAATGTGGTCTGGAGTTAAACTTTACTATGGTCCTAACAAAATCTATGTAGGCGAAATTTTGGGTGGAAATAGACGCTACACCTGTCCCATCACAGGCAGCACCTTCAGGGGAATTAAAATGCGCATGGGCAGCGGTTCAATACAATGGAAGAACAGGGACGCCATAGTAGATGGGGATTGGTATGTCAGGCGTGATGATCCGGTGCTGAAGAGAATGGAATGGTATGAATACAAATTCTGAGGAGGATTAATCAGGAGGGAATAAGTATACAAGCATCACCTTGAAAGTGTACTAATTCCCCACTTTCAGAGCCACAATTTCCAGCCCCCATTTTTCCGCCTAATTCTTTAATTTTTTACACTTTTAGCCCCAAAACTTGCCTAAAACTGTCAATTTTTTTGGCAAAAAAATAAAAGACTTGACAGCCCCAGCTGATGTATGATATAGTAGTAATACCTAAGGGGGTGATTTAATGTCTCGTCACACTGTTTATTTGTCGGATGAAGAAGACCAATTCGTAGAGTTTATGAAAAGGGCGTTTGGGTCTATATCTGGGGTAATTCACGCTAGCCTGGAAACCCTTCAGAAAGAGCAACTAAAAAAATATTATCAAGAGAAGACAGAATATTATCCTGAGCTACAAAAAGCCCAAAGGAAAACAATCAAAAAGCTGGGTAAATCATGAACTTTCCAAGGCGCGGTGAAATATTCTGGGGCCCAGGGAAGAAGAAAATTCGGCCATTACTGGTAGTCTCTAATGACTTAGGCAACCGCTACAGCAACGACGTGGTGATTATTCCTGGTACCACCAGAAACGTGGAGAAGATTTATCCGGTAGAAGTCCTTGCTGAAGGAATATATCTTCCCAAACCCACCAAATTCCAAGCCGATTCTATCTTTACCATTTCCCAAGACGAATTAGGTGAAAAAATTGGGAAATTGCCCGTGGAAGTCTTAGATAAAATTTCTCGAGCCTTGCGAATTGAACTAGATTTATAATCCCTTATGTTAAAATAATGCCGAGGGGGTATCCATGCAAGCTCAGGTTGACCAATTCCTGAACTATCTCAGTGTGGAGAGGGGATTAGCCAAGAATACCATTATAGCTTACGGGAGAGACCTGAGGAAATATCTAAAGTTCCTTAAGGAAAAAGGAATTGAATCCTTGGGCAAAAGCAGCCACAAGGAGATAATGACTTATCTAATGGAATTAAAGAATCCGAGGCGGCTCGGGAGGCGGGGGCTATCTTCCGCCTCCGTGGCCAGAAATTTAGTGGCCGTTAAGATGTTCCATCGCTTCTTAGTCGCCGAAGGCGACCTGAAAGATGATCCCACGGCCAATATGGACTCGCCCCTGGTCTCTAAGAAACTTCCCCATGTCTTAACTATCCCTGAGGTGGAGAAGTTACTGCGGAAGGCAAGCGGCAGAACCTTAAAAGAGGTTCGGGATAGAGCCATCTTAGAACTACTATACGGCACCGGACTTCGTATCTCTGAGCTTATCTCCTTAAAAATGGTCGACCTCAACCTCCGGTTTAGCTACCTGCGCTGTTTTGGTAAGGGAGGCAAGGAGAGAATCGTTCCCTTCGGGAGAGAGGCCAGAGACTGGATAAAGAAATATTTAGAGAAGGTAAGACCTCACCTGATCAAGCGAAAGAGTGATTCTTCGCTGTTCTTGACCAGGCTGGGAAAGGGATTCTCCCGTCAGGGACTGTGGAAAGTAATTAAGAAGTATGCTCATAGGTCAGGATTGGGCAAAGAAATCACTCCCCATACCCTGCGCCACTGCTTTGCCACTCACCTCCTGCAGGGAGGAGCAGACCTGAGGTCGGTGCAGGAGATGCTCGGCCACGCTGACATCTCCACCACCCAGGTCTATACCCACCTGGATAGGAGAAGACTGAAGAGCATCCACGCCAAATACCATCCGCGGGGTTGACTGACTATTGTCACAGTGGTATAATCGGCAGGGAGGAAAGTGAGATGAAATTGAAAATTGGATTGCCGAAGGGAAGTCTCCAGACAGCTACCCTGGAAATGTTTAAGAAGGCAGGATATAATATACTGGTCAATGAGAGGTCCTATCTCCCCGCAATTGATGATGAGGAGTTAGAAGCCATCCTGATCAGAGCCCAGGAGATGCCTCGCTATGTAGAGGATGGAGTGCTTGATGTTGGTCTTACTGGAGAGGATTGGATCAGGGAGCGCCGAGCCAAAGTGGTGGAGGTAGCAGAGCTCGTCTATGCTAAGCAGGGACTTAGAACGGTGAAATGGGTATTAGCTGTTCCCAATAAATCCACTGTTAAAAGTGTTAAGGATTTAAAGGGGAAGAGAATCGCTACTGAACTGGTTAATGTAACCAAATCTTATCTTAAGAAATATGGGGTTAAGGCTGAAGTCGAATTTTCCTGGGGAGCTACTGAGGCAAAGCCGCCTGAGTTAGCTGATGCCATCGTTGAACTGACCGAGACAGGGGAATCGCTCCGGGCCAACAACCTTCGCATAGTTGACACCGTCTTAGAATCAACCACCAAGCTGATTGCTAATGGAAGAGCCTACCAGAATAAGTGGAAACGGCGCAAGATAGACAACCTATCTCTTTTACTGAAAGGGGCCCTGTTAGCAGAGGAGAAAGTGGGACTGAAGATGAATGTAGCGGAGAAAAATTTAAGGAGAGTTATTTCTACTCTGCCTGCCATGAGAACCCCGACCATCTCCAAGCTCAGCGAGGAGGGTTGGTGGGCAGTAGAGACGGTGATTGATGAGAAGACGGCCCGAGACATTATCCCTAAATTGAAAGCCGCAGGCGGAGAAGGTATCCTCGAGTATGGTTTGAATAAAGTTATTTACTGAAGAAATGATTACACAGATTATAGAAAGATTACACAGATTGTTTAGCCGAGTTAATCGGTGTAATCGGGGTTTAATCTGTGTAATCAATAGTGCACGAGCGAAGCGAGTGCCTATTTTGAGCTTGCTATTCTTTGTTATTTTGTCTGGTTGTGCCCGGGCACCGGTTAAGATAAAGAAAGAGACAACCTTGCCTCCGGTTAAGATAGAGAAAGAGACCGCTCTTCCTGAAGAGATGTCCTCCATAGGCAACAGCAGGGCCTATGCCCATTATCTCATGGGTCTGATCTACGATAATCAAGGGAAATTGGAGGAAGCCCTTGGGGAGTATGAGAAGGCCCTCGAGTTCGATCCCCACTCCTCCACCATACTTATTAGCCTGGGAAAGTACTACTTGCGCCGGGGGATGGTAGATGAATCTCGGCAGAAGCTGCGCCAGGCGGTGCAGTTTGATCCAGATAATGAAGATGCTCATCTTCTCTTAGCTCTCATCTGTGAACTGCAGGAGGACATAGAGGGAGCCGCTAAGCACTATGAAGATGTTCTACGCCTGACGCCCCAGGATGTGGATACTTACCACCGCTTGATAGCTCTTCGTTTGCTCTTATCTGCCATTTACGAAGAGGCTGGTAAATTAAAAGAGGCCTGTAGTCAGTTAAAGGAGGCCCTCCGGGCCGATCCAGATAATGACCTTGCTCACTTCTACCTGGGAGCTAACCTGGATAAGCAGAGTAGAATGGAGGAAGCCATCTCAGAACTTAAGAAAGCCATCCAGCTGAACCCCAAGAATGCAGAAGCCCTAAACTATCTTGGCTACCTTTATGCTGATAAGGGAATCAACTTAGGTAAGTCTATCCAGTTAATAAAGAGGGCCCTGGAGCTAAAGCCAGACAGTGGCTATATCGTGGATAGCTTAGGTTGGGCTTATTTTAAAAAGGGGATGATTGAAGAAGCCTTAGCCGAGCTGCAGAGAGCAGTGGAGTTGACCAAAGCTAATGACGAAGACGACCCCATCATTCGTGACCACTTAGGAGATGCTTACCTCAGGAAAGGGATGGTAAGAGAGGCCATCGAGCAGTGGGAAAAGTCCCTGGAATTGGACTCAGCTAACCAGGAAGTAAAGACTAAACTAAAGAGGGCAAGAGAAAGTCTTGAAGCATCGGAATTTGAAAATTCCGATGCGGATTAGGGGGTGTGCGGGGGAAACAATCTGGTTTCCCCAGCGGGGTGACAGGCGAGTCCGAAGGACACGCCGCCCGAGGGGCGGAGCCCCTAGGGAAGGAATGAGCGAAGCGAATTATCTTGAATGAAGTGAAGGTTATCTCTCCGGCCAAGGTGAACCTATATCTAAATGTCCTGGCTAAAAGGAGAGATGGCTACCATGAAATAGAGACCATAATTCAGACTATAGGCCTGTGCGATGAAGTTACCTTGAGAGAAAGGGAGAAAGGAATAGAAGTCTCTTGCCAGAAGGAGGAAGTGCCTGAGGGAAAAGGAAATTTAGCCTATCGGGCGGCTCAGCTTATCCTTCAGGAAACTAAGCTAAGCAAAGGCGTAGAGATCGAGATTGAAAAAAATATTCCACCTGCGGCTGGACTGGGTGGAGGGTCGAGTAACGCCGGGGCCACCTTGGTGGGACTGAATAAACTGTGGAATTTAAATCTACCTAAAAGAACACTTATCAAGTTAGCCAAACGGTTAGGAATGGATGTTCCCTTCTTCATCCAGGGAGGAAGAGCCATAGGTAGGGGGAAGGGGGATGAACTCACTCCCTTGAAAGGGTGGTCACCGTTCTGGCTTATCTTGGTTATCCCTGAATTCAACGTGTCAACTAAATGGGCCTACCAAAGTTTGAAATTAGGCTTGACAAAAAGAGAAAGTCAGATTAAAATAGCCTTGAAGCATTTAGAGAGGGGAGATTTGAGCTTGGTTCTCTATAATAAATTTGAGGAGGTGATAGAGAAGAAATACCCTTGGTTGAAGATGATTAAGGAGAAACTCAAATCTCTGGGGATGACTTCTGCCTCGATGTCTGGCAGCGGCGGAGCTGTGTTTGGTATTGCTCGCTCGCGGCAAAAGGCAGAGAAAATAGGAGAGGTAATCAAGCAAGAGGAGAAGGAGGTCTATGTAGCAAAGACTTTGAAGGGTGGAGTGAGTGTGGTCAGTTGGAATTAAAGGAGCAAAGTTGAAAGCGGTAGAGACTGTGGAGGTAGCTTAAGTGGAAATCACAGAGGTTAGAGTTCGGTTAAGGGACGAAGGAGATAGAAAGTTAAAGGCCTTCGCTACCATAACCTTTGACCATGAGTTTGTGGTGCGCGATGTAAAGGTAATTGAGGGCAGGAAAGGACTTTTCGTGGCTATGCCCAGCCGAAGGCTGCGGGAAAGCTGCCCGGGATGTCACTTCGGCAACGAGATAAGAAGCAAGTTCTGTAGCCAGTGCGGGCGCCAATTGGAGCCTCCTCCTCGGCCAGTAGGTCAGGCGGAGGGGACGAAGAGCGAACACCGCGACCTGGCTCATCCGATTACCTCTCAAGCCAGAGAGTATATTCAGAGCAAAGTACTGGAAGCCTATGAGGCAGAGAAGAATAAAGCCCCTTCATTAGGTTACTGAAATGCCTGATGGCATAAACTCAAAATTCCAATAATACTAAATCCCAAAAAATACCGGGGGCGGTGGATTGCTCTACCAAAACTTGGGGCAAAGCCAATTGCCCACGGTAAAAGCCTCCGGGAGGTTCTTAGTAAGTCGAAGAGGAAAGGCATAGCCCACCCAATAATAACCAGAGTTCCCAAATCTGCTTACAGTTACCTTCCTATGACAGCTGAAAGGTCGTCGAATCTCTCATGACAATATTTTTTCTGTAAGGTTTGCACTATAATCTGTGGATGCAGGTAAAGATGTTATTTTAGTGTTACAGAAAATGTGTAAAAAAGAATAGGAGGAGAGAAATGGCAGTTTATGCAAGATATAAGGATGGAGTGGAAGTAGATGAAAAATTGTTTGGGGTTTTAGCAAAATATGCTCCTGATGGAGTAATGGATGTTTTCGCTTCTGACCAGCACAATTCTTACCTGAAACTGACAAATACTTTTTTCAAACATATCGGAGAGAGTAGAGAAGCAACAGATGACGATGTAAAGGAGGTATGCCGGCGCTTTGCCAGATGTTTACGGGGAGAAACAACGGCCGCCTTATTTAACCACCTGGCCTTTTTGAGTCCCGGCTTTAAGGAACTTTTAGGGGAAAAGGTGCTTTTGATTGGAAGACTTGAAGATACAAATGCTACTGTGGTAGATAATGGAAGGGGGAAGCTGGCCCGGCTGGCAGTCGAGCCAGAGGAAGTGGCCGACAAAGTTGATGCTTTTAAGACGCTTGTTTTCTTAAATCCAGAGCATAAAGAAAGCTGGGAGAAGAATAAAGAATGGCTGAGGGATGTTTTTGAAAGATGTCAAAAATTAGGTAAGCCTTTATATAATGAGACTTTGCTTCTTGAGGAGCCGGGTGAGGGAAAGGCTGATAAGGCAAGAAAATTGCCGGAGGCTCTCGTTAAGATAGCAGAAGATTTCGGCCCCTATGGCCATTTTTACAAAACGCAGGTCCCTGTTCTCTGGGCAGAAGATGGCCAGAAGATTGCAAGAATTTCCAGTCCCGATGTTATAAGGAAGACTGCGGCTGAAATGGAAAAGATTTCTCCAAGGCCACTGCTACTCTTAAGTGCCGCTGTTGATTTTGAACAATATTCAGTCCAATATGGTGCTGCCTGTGACCTTGTTTCAGGCCCGATGTGTGGCCGGGCATATTTCAAAGAGGCATTCAGTGATTCTCAAACAAAGGACTGGGATAGCCTGGGAGAATCTTTCAAAAGAATTGCCCTTCCAAGAATAAGGCAGATAAGAACGCTGTCTAAAGTTATGGCCAAAAGCTGGTGGTATAAGTTTGAATGGATAAGCGAGGAAGCAAAGCGTTTAATCAGCGAATCAAGGGAAATAAAGTCTGGGCTAAGGGGTGATTTTGGGTATTGAAAAGTCACAACAGGGACTCCTATAAAAACGGCATAAAAATGCAATTTTAGAAATGCAACTATTTGCAAAACAAAGCGTTATGGCAAACAAAGAATTTAAAAATAAAGCTAACAGTTTAAAACTTGAGATTTAATGAAAGTGATCGGAGGACATTGGATGGGCAACGAATTTGGATGGGGGTTGAGGGTCAAAATGTCAACTTTTAAACTCGCAACTTATCTCCAGCATAAGGAGTCCCTGTTTTAAAGGAAAATTAGAGGCTGTAGCATATTAGTCGGGATAATTTAACATTTGCAATCCAGTGTCCAACATGATAAAATTTCTCTACAAAATCAGGAATTGGGGGATCGTCTAGTGGTAGGACGATGGACTCTGGATCCATTAGCGGAGGTTCGACCCCTCCTCCCCCAGCCAATTAGGGGATAAGGCAGTTTTTTGAAATAGAAAAGAAAAATCGGGGCGACCGCCTTCGGCGGTCTTAAAGGAAGAAGATTTGATTTTGCGAGTTTGTCCCGACGAAGTCGGGACTGAAAAGGTGCTTTTTGAAATAAAATTAAAAGGTTTTCGGAAAGAAAAAGAAAGGTTTTTGTCTGTACCAAACCGCGAAAACTCGCGCGGCTGAATTAGAAAAGGGCACACAATCCTGTGCTAAATGAAATCTGGAAGAGAATGGAAGGATTAGATGGTGCTCAAAGAATTATCTTCAAGCATTTTATCGTTTCGGCTGGGTTTATTATCGAGGACATAATGGGAATGGGACAGAAGAAGCAATCGATTATTCGAATCGATTGCAAGACGATTAACTCGGAAGGATTTTATCAGCTTTATTCAGTTTTGATTAGTTATTTCTCATTTGTTTTTGGCGTCATAAATCGAGACTTAAGAGAAGCTGTTAAGAATACAGCAGCTGAGGTAACAGACAGACCCCAGACGATCCAAGAAATCTCTAAAAAACTTACTAAACACTATTCAAAAAGCACAGGTGAAATCAAGTTAAATGTGCTTGGAGGTCAGGTCTGGGACGAAATTGCGGAGATAACCAAATATGGCGACAGAAACAATCCTGGCAAGCTTATCTATTTTATCCAAGTGTCAGGAGAAGCTCTTAAGGAAGCACTTAAGAGAATTAACGCTGACCTGAACGGAGGCCGTCCCGACAAACGCATCTATCCCAAACAAATATAATTCCATGTGCAGACACAGGGAAGCTGGAGCCCCTCTTACCCAGATTGCTATAAAAATTTCCTTAGAATCCCGCTGACATCATTCCTCAAATACAACCTCGTAATCTTTTTGTATGTTCTCAAAAATATCAAATAGGATTTTAATAAGTTCGCCGATGTAAAGGCTGAGTTTCAGTCTAAACATTCCCAAATCTTTGACGAAGTCTAATTCTTTTTCCGTAAGGTTCTCAACAAAAGTCAAAACTAAAGAAGAGAAAGCCACTGTATTCTCAATCTTCTTTTCGAGAACCTCCCAATCATCTTTCATTACCCTATAGTATTGAGCATACCTAAGGCTCAATGCCTTGTGAACATTAATAAGGTCTTCAGGGGGCGGACAGAGTTCTGGTTTGGGACTATATGTGCAATTGTGAACAACATCAAGAATCCGTTTGACTTTCTCATTACCCAGATATGCGAACTTTCTCTGCAGGCAGTAAGTTATCAGAAACATAAATAAATAAAAACATTCCCACTCAAGTTGTCTTTCCGCCACTTTAATTTGTTCTTGATCATCATTGAAAATCGTTTTACCCCTTGCATTACGAAACAAGCCGCCCTCTTTCACGAATCCTTTTATTTGGTCAAATGCTATTTTATTATTGATAATTTCATCATACATAACACGACCTACAGCTTTATAGCTCATTCTCTCCTTGCTAAACATTTTCCTAACCTCACCATAATTATACACGTAAAAGGCTTTATTGGCAATTGAAACCTATATTGAGTGTGGGGGCAAGACTCGGCTTGCCCGCCGAAGGTTTTCAAGAATCTCATTAGTTGTTTCCATAAGTTCCCCCTGTTCTATAAAAACTCTGCATTTTTCAGCACAAAGGTTTAAAGTGGGTTTCCCTAAAAACTCTTGCTTTCCTTCTACTGATAATTTTCTCATTGTATTTTAGTTTCTCTGCAAATAAGAAAACCTTGAAATTCCAAATTCAGCTTTTAAATCTTTACAAATATGCTATAATAATGTTTAGGATGAAACAACAATATTTATTCAGAGTAATCGGAAACTCAGAGTCCCAGACAGTTGAATGGAAGCCTTCTTTGTCTCAAACAAACGAGATAGTAAACACTGTCTCTGCTTTTTCCAATACTGAGGGTGGAAAGATTTTTGTGGGAG
>JAUWHM010000057.1 GCA_030605915.1 Nitrospirota bacterium
ATGAAGATGATCATCTTCATATCTATAAGACAATCATCCGTAGTCTCAATCATATTATAGTCTTCTTTGAAATAATCTTCAGCGTCTTGATGAAGTCTATATATCCTGTCCCTTGTAGATTAAGGCAGACCACCCAGATGAAGCCTCAGGGCTCTTCCGGCAGCAACAATTATTGCTTTTAGTGTTCATCCTCCCATTTATGTTCTGCCAATCCCCATTTTCTCAACTTAAACCCACTATGGAATTTTTTAACCCAGCCAACAGCTCCAAGAATAGCACCGATTAACAATAAATAATAAATTCGATTAATCAAAGCAAAGAATATGGTAATGAATACCATGGGAACAGTTATTCCCAGGTAGTATTTTTTTCCCACTGCCATTTCTGGTGGGGGCCGTTTTGTTAGCCTGCGCAAGGTCAGTTCTCTTAGATAATAAAATAAAGCTATATTGATTATGCTTGCGCTTCCTAAAACTATCACCCCAACATCCTGTGTTTGTCTGTATAATCCGTAAGTTAAACCAGCAAATGTAAAAGCGAATTTCAACAGGTCTGTGCTATCATCATACCAAACTCCAAATTGGGTACTTTCATCTCTAAATCTTGCTACTTCTCCATCGCAAACATCGAAAACATGGGAAATAAATAGCATTATGGCTCCGATTACTAAGCAATTGTGTAAGCCAAATGCAAAGAAGACAGAAGCAAATAGAGCTAAGACAAAAGAAATTGTTGTTACTTGATTCGCTGTAATATCTGTCTTTACTAACAACCTTGTAATGTATTTAGAGAATTTCCTGGTAATAAAATATTCAAAAAGCCCTTCCGCTCCTTTCTTCTTTATCTTATTTTCGTCCCACTTCTTTTCCAATCAAATCACCGTATCTTGTTAATGCCTAAATCCTTTTTCTTTGTTAGCCTGAAAGCCATATTATCCAAAATCGATAACACGGCGTAGCCATTTCTTATAGGACCACCTTGCTAATCTACGGGCAAACCTCAGATTGAACCAGATAGTAAGAAGCGGAGCTAAGCACTTAAGCTTTTTCTCTATCCATTTGCCTATCAACTGTTTCTCCATCTCGCCCAAAAAGAGGTTATAGGCTTTGATTCTATCCTCCTTAGGAAATTCCTTTGTCTCGAAAGGGATGGGATTTTTCAAATCTCCCACTATAGCTGGGGCAGCATGTATTTCTGGAATGAAGTCTTTAGACATCAATTTATTCTCTTTAACCCATTCCCAGAGTTCCGTCCCCGGATAGGGAGTTAGTATAGAGCAGCGGGGAGCATCTATATTCATCTTCTTGAAGTAGTCTATGTTCCTTGCCGTGTTAGCAAAGGTTTCACCTGGGCAACCGATGAGGAAGAAGGCTTTAACGGCGAGGCCGGCTTTCTTGCTCTCCTCGATAGCTCTCGTCACTCGCCTCAGGTTGGTTCCTCTTTTTAAACTCTTCATGATCCGGTCATCAGCCGATTCAACCCCAATGCCAACTATGGTGCAGCCAGCCTCCTTCATTTTCGAGGCTAACTCATAGGTAACATTATCAGCCCTTATCCCCTGAGATACATTCCACTTGATGTTCAGACCTCTTTCCACTATCAACTCACAGATCCGATAGGCCCTCTCTGCATCGAAAGAAAAATTATCGTCACTAAACTGAAACTTGTGTGCTCCATATTTATTAATCAGCATTTCAATCTCAGAAACTACATTTTCCGCAGATCTAGCTCTGAATTTGGAACCAAACACCTTTTTGGTGCTACAATATATACAGCTGTAAGGACAGCCCCGGCTGGTCATAACGGCAAATGTCCCCCAGTACCTGCTCAGGTTCAACTCCGAATAATCAGGAAAAGGGAGAGAATCAAGATTCCCAATTGGCTGGCGCTCCTCGTTGATTATAATTTTTCCATCTCTGCGGAAGGCTATCCCCAGGACATCATCTATTGAGCTCTTTTCCTCTAAGGCTCGACACAGATCGGGTAAGGTAATTTCTCCTTCTCCTTTCACCACAAAATCAAAATTTCCCGTTTCCAGAATCTCTTTGGAGCATAATGTGGGGTGGATACCCCCGACAACGATAGGGAGGTGAGCATCCTCTTGCTTAATCAATTTAGCCAGATCATTGACAATGTTGAATCCATAGGTCATCGAAGTCAATCCAATGAGACGGGGCTTAAAAATCCTAATTTCATCAAGTGGAGAATGATTATCTATCCGGGTATCCGCTATCCTCACCCGATGACCACTCTTTTTTAATGCGGCCGTGAGGTAAGCATACCCTAAGGGGATATTCTCAATCTCACCATAACCAGAGCGAACATTTGGGTAAATTAACAATACCTTCATCGGCACTGTCCCTAAGCATTAATTAAACTACCATATATTTTTTCGTGCTCCTGACAGAGTTTATCTAACGACCAGTTACTGACCACCCGCTTCCGGGCAGCTTGTCCCATCTCTGCCCTATTATCTTTCCTCAAGAGGCTAGTTATTCTCTCAGCCAACTCAGCCACATTGCCACTTTCAAAAAGGGCCCCGGTTTCATGGTTGACTATGTCCGGGGAACCACCGACGTTCGATGCAACCACTACTTGCTCGCAGGCCATGGCTTCAAGGATGGCCATGGAGGTCCCTTCTAATACCGATGGTACCACCACAACATCGGCTGAGGACAAATATCCTGGCATATCATAATTGGGGACATCACCGAGAAAGTGGACGCAATTGGTGAGATTGAGTGAACGGCTCAAGCTTTCTAATCTTCTGCGAAGAGGGCCACTTCCAAGGATATATACCTCCACGCTCAGTTCCCTCTGGACGATGGGAATACATGACAGGAGATATTCTACTCCTTTCACCGGCACCAATCGGGCAGGGCAAACTATGATATATTTGTCTTTATCATAGTGTTTTATGGCTGGACTCACTTTTCGAAAGATTTGAGTGTCCACCGAGTTAATATAGGTTCCGATTCTAACTCCGGGAGCAATATCACGGCAAGCCCTTTGCAAGGACCGGCTAGCCGTAAGCAGATAGTCAGTGTTTTGAATTATTCTCCGGAAAACTGGTCGCCAAAATGCACTTCCCGCCCGCCTTAAAAAATGAGAAGTATGAATGGTTACAACCAAGCGGCGTTTGCTTATCCATTTGCTGACAATTCCAGAAATGGCAGAGGGGAAGGTGTGAGCATGAAGTATATCCGCTCCTCTCGCTAATTTCACAAACAGAGGTGTGGCCAGGAAGGTGGTCACCATCCAGCCGAGAATGTTTTTACCAGGGCACCAGCGCCGGTGGATCCGGATTCCCTGCAAGAGTTCATGCCGGGCCGAGGAAGGTTCTGTTCTTGAGGTGATTACTGTAACTGAATTGCCCCTTTCCACAAGGCCTTTACACAGATAGTAAACATGGCTCTCAAGTCCTCCCACCCGAGGGGGGAAATAGAGCGATTGCATGACTATCTTCACCCCTCTATCACCAGTCCTTCCTTGTTCAATCTTATTCCTAGAAGAGAATTGAAACAGTCTTTAAGCATCTGTCCCTTTCTTGTATCTCTTAAGAATAATACATCCAGTGCTCCCTGCATCTTCTTCATAAAAATGTACCCTTTATCTCCCGTCTCAATGGCTATTCTCCTCAACTCGAATGGATCTGCCCGACAATCGTTTATTCCAGAGATAGCTGAAAAGGCAGCCACATATCCTGCTTCTCTAACCATATCTTTCATCCTTCTGTCAAAATCTGCCTTGGTCCCTCTGGGATAAGAAAAGAATTTGGCTGGCTTGCCAGTTTCTCTCTCAATTATTCTTTTTGACTCAAAGATCTCTCTCTTAGCCTGTTCTGGACTCCGTTTGATGAGGATAGAATGAGTCAGGCTGTGCGAACCAAAGGTTATCCCGTGATTGCCCATTTCCCTTACCTCCTGCCAGGACAAAAAGGGACTTTTTGTCTCATCTCCTTCATAAGTAGGCATCACCTTGTTGGTGCCAATGTAGTCAGCAGTGAGGAAGATGGCAGCCGGCACCCGGCACTCCTCTAAAATCGGGTAGGCATTTGTATAATTATCCCGGTAACCGTCATCAAATGTTATTGCCACTGTCTTTTTCGGCAGCTTTTTCCCGCCTGTCATGCTCTCATGAAAATCATCCAAGGACACAATGTTATAATTCGTCCTTAGGTATTCAATTTGCTTCCTAAACTCCTTTGAAGGGATGCTATTAAGACTATTCTTCAGATTATTAACTTTGTGATAGGTCAGTATTCGAACCCCCTCTTCTCCATGAAAAAATAAATTCTTTAAGGGAATAACTCCGCTATAGAAAAGGAGCGAGCTTAGAGTATATTTGATCGTTTGCTCTAAGAAGATTTTTGCCCTCAACCTGGACATCTTTCCTCCGGGATAGGTTTACACTACCTCCATTTAGCCCAATCTCTTACTTATCGAATATTCTCCCTCTGCCCCTTGACGGTCACTGGTTATCATTTCACCGATTAGCCCAATGGAAATGAACTGAATCCCTAAAACCATAAGCAGTATTCCTAAGAGCAGTAGGGGATGGCGGCCAAGGAAGGACCCATATTTCAGCCTGATGACAGTGAGGTATAAGTTAATGATAAACCCTGCCAGCGCAAACAGTAAGCCAAAGGAGCCAAATAAATGTAGCGGCCTTCTCATGAACTTGGTGAGGAAGATAGCGGTGAGTAAATCAAAAAATCCGTGCAGATAGCGAGACATGCCATATTTTGTACTACCATGTTTTCGCGGATGATGCTTAACCTTAATCTCACTGATCTTGTAGCCAGCCCAGTGAGCCAGAACCGGAAGGTAGCGATGCAGTTCTCCGTAGACTTTGATATCTTTAGCTACTTCCTTCCGATAAGCCTTGAAACCGCAGTTGAAATCGTGAATCTTTATCCCGGTGAACAGAGAAGTTGCTTTATTGAACAACTTTGAGGCTATTCTCCTCGTGAGAGGGTCCTTCCTCTTGAATTTCCAGCCGGAGACTAAGTCATAGCCTTTCTCTATCTCGTCTACGAAATTTGGTATCTCACTTGGGTCATCCTGTAAATCGGCATCCATGGTGACGATTATATCTCCCTCAGCTTCTTGAAAGCCAAGTGAAAGAGCAGCTGCTTTACCATAATTCTTCCTGAATTGAATGACCTTGACGCCTCGGTCCCGAGCATGTAGCTCCTCCATGACTCGAAAAGAGTTATCAGTGCTCCCATCATCAACAAAAATGATTTCATGATTTATGTCCAACTTCTTCACCGACTCTACAATCTCCTTATGGAGCTGCCTGAGGCTCCCTTCCTCATTAAAGGCAGGAACCACTATAGATAATTTCATTAACCCTCTCCCCTTTCAGATTAATTTGTAACCTGTAATTTGAAATCTGTGCTCATTTATCTGTGTTTATGTATGGTTCCAAAGTCCCTGATGACATTAGCTATGGTTCTTAGCTCTTCGTCAGTTAGTTCTGGAAACATTGGCAGGGAAAGTATCTCTTGAGAGACCTCTTCCGCAACAGGGAAATCGCCTTTTTTGTAGCCAAGGTGGCTATAAGCTCTCTGCAGGTGAAGAGGAATAGGATAGTGTAAGCCCGTAGCTGCTCCTTTAGTTTCTAAGTGCTTTCTCAGTTCATCCCTCTCTTTCGTTCTGATGACATACAAATGGTAAACATGCTTAGCATATTCCCTCTCCAAGGGAGTTATGATGTTAGTACCAGCCAATAAATCATTGTATAATTTTGCCCGGCTTCGGCGGGCCTCGTTCCATTCATTTAGTCTGGCTAATTTTACCTTCAAGATGGCCGCTTGCAGAGCATCCAGGCGATAGTTATAACCCTCTATTAAATGCTCATACTTCTCCCGGCGCCCATGGTTTCTGAGAAGCCTTATCTTGCCAGCAATTTCTTCATCATTGGTCACTATCATTCCCCCATCACCATAGGCTCCTAAATTTTTGCCGGGATAAAAGCTGAAACAACCCACATCTCCAACGCTTCCCACTCTTCTCTCCGCCTGAGCTGGGTATCCGCTTCCGCTCCGACTCCTATAACTTGCCCCATGTGCCTGAGCCGCATCCTCAATGACTTTCAGGTTATATTTCACCGCTATTTCCATGATAGAGTCCATATCGGCAGGATGACCGTAGAGATGCACCGGTAATATAGCCTTCGTCTTTTCGGTTATCTTCTCTTCTATCTTAGAGACATCCATATTGTAATCCTGGGAATTAATATCAACGAAGGCAATCTTGGCTCTCACTCGGGAGATGGCCTCAGTAGTGGCAATGAAAGTGTAAGGCGTGGTAATTACCTCATCTCCCTCCTTAACCCCACAGGCAATTAGAGCTAAATGAAGTGCAGCCGAGCCCGAGCTTACCCCAATAGCATATTTGACTCCGCAGAATGAGGCAAACTCCTCTTCAAACTCTTCAACCTCCTTGCCTAAAATGAAGCTAGCGTTTTCCATGACTCTCTTAATGGCAGTCAGTATCTCATCTTTAATGGCTATATACTGTTTCTTTAGGTCAACCAGCGGAATAGTCATCTTAAGCCATCCTTGTCCTCAACGGTTCTTTAAAATCCATTCTTTCCAGAAAGGGTCCTCTATTTTGATATTCTCCCCGTTCTTTTTTACTAGTGTTCCTAAAGCGATTAATTTGCTTACCACACTGCCGGAAGTACTGGCGGATTTAATATTGTACTTTCTGATAAATTCTTGTGAAGTAGGATTATAGTCACCTGAGGCAATGCCGATAATGACTTTTCGTTCTGTATTGGTTAAACTGCCCCACCATCTCGAGTAGTCTGCATGATGCTCTGTTGTAATTTGGTCCACAGCCTTATTTATTATGCCCGGAGTGAGAGTTTTCTTTTCACTTAATATGAATATCTCATGACACAACTGTTGGGTGTAATAAGGACGGCCGTCAGTAAATTTGAGAACGTCTTGGACAATTCCACGAGCATCTATTCTTTGTGAGGAAAATCTTTTTATGACAAAGTCTGAAAATTCAGGTTCAGGTATTTTGTGCAAAGTAATATGGCGGCCAAATTTATAGAAAGGATTCTTTTTATTCTGGAATATTTCCCTGATCATGCTCTCCTGGCTTCCTACAAATACATAAGTCACGTTCTGATGATATTGAAATATCCCGCGCATTTTTCTCTCAAGTGTCCGAGAGATCCTGCGTATCTCCTGAAATTCATCAAATACAATCACGACTTTTTTCTTCATGTTTTTGGCAATTGTCTCAGGAAGCTGGAGGCTATCTGAGAGAAGCGTTGAGATATTTCTGCTCCCTGTGCCCGCTTGGGTATCCGTGCTGAAAGATACCGAGATTTCACTCGTTTTTGGCTGGATCTGAATATATGGCTGTATTTTCAAGTTTTTTAGGTAATGTTTTATTTTTTCAAACTTACTTAACGATAAGGCGTTCCTGACATAGTAATTAGCTAAGTCTATTTCATCGGCAATCAGTTCCATGTTAATCCTGAACCATTTCATCCGGCTGGTTTTCATGGCTTCATTCACAAGGCTGCTTTTACCGTAGCGGCGCGGACTCATAAGTACTATGTGCTGACCGGACTTTATCTCGGAAATTATTTCTTTTATTTCACTCTGGCGATTAGTGAAATATTCTCCTGTTACTACATTGCCAAATCTAAAAGGGTTCATCGCAAACCTCGCCCTGTCATTACGATAAATCTCGTTACGAAACATATCGTAACATGCATTACCGAGCTTGTCAAGTTTTTTGATAAATATGTAGGTGTACCCACTTCATTCTATAGCTCCTCTTCCTCCTTTCTCGAAGAAGAAACTGCTCTCCTGGAAGCTTTTGACTCTCCTGGCTATCACTGCGGCCTGAGGCGCTTTTCTCACGCGAATTATTTTTTTGACAAATCCCCAGAATAGACCTATGCCATAAGAGAGGTGGGTTAAGAGGAATAGGGGAGGCAGAAGGGCTAAAGAGGTTGGACTCCTTTCCTGCCAGGCAATGGAAATGCTGAAAACAGTGGCCGTAAGAGCATATAATAGAAAGGGGGAGAGGTAGATCAGGGTGTGTTTGAAAGGTAGAGAAATCAGGTAAAAGCAGAAAAGAAGTGGACCCAGGCGAAGCCAGTTGAAGAAGGTGGGGTCAACGAAGGTCTGCTCCATTCTTCCTCGGCCATAGGTTCCAATCTGCTTACAGAATTGGGGAATTGTCTTTCTTCTACTTCTATAGACTATGGCCTGGGGATTATAAATAAATCTATAACCTTTTGCCCTTAATCTGTTTATTAACTCGTTCTCCTCATTTGGATACAATGATTCATTGAAGGCACCTTCCTTCTCCAAGATAGCTCTTCTCATACTGAGATTGCAGAGGATGAGCATGTTCTCATTCGCTTCCTTAACCTGGCCAATAGACTTATACCGGTACCTTATGCTGAAAACTCCAAATAAGGAACTCAGTATGTAGCCAAAACATTTCTGTAATAAGGAATCAGTCCCCAACGTTAGGTTGGGACCACCTACCCCGGCAATATCCTTCTTCTCATAAAAACTTACCACCTCAGTGAAGAGGTCCGAATCGGCTATAGAGTCACTGTCCAGAAAGTAAACTATCTCCCCCTTGGCTTCCTGGAGAGCTTTGTTCCTCTGCTTGGATGGCTGTTTTCCCTCAGCCATGAGAACTTCTATCCTGCCAGGAGGATAGTTTAGGCATTTCAAAGACCCGAGAACCTTATCTACCGAGCCCCCGGGCTCAACTGGGACGATTACACTGATGGAGGGCTTCAAGGCTGACTCCTTACCTTCCTGAGATTGTATTCTGCCTTCTCGTTATCCGGGTCCAGCTCCAGGGCTCGTTCAAATCTTCTTATGGCAGTTTCCCTCAAACCCAGGCCATAATAAGCCACTCCTAAATTAATGTGCGCCTCCACACAATCTGGCTCTATCTGCAGAGACTTTTTATGCTGGACGATGGCCTCATTATACCACCCCTTATGGCTATAAGCAAGACCAAGATTGTGGTAGGCCTTTGCCTTGGTCTCGCCTTTACCTAAACTTATTGCCTTCCTAAAGCTCTCCATTGCCTCCTGGTCTCTGCCGTACTCTGCATAGATAACCCCCAAAGCATTATGCACTTCAGCATAATCTGGATTTATTCTTAATGCCTCTTCATAGGCACTGGCGGCTTCATTTAGTAGACCGTTCTCGTAAAGACAGAATCCAATCAGGTAGTGAAGAAGGTCAAGGCTAGGGTCAACCTCAATTGCTTTTCTGAATTGAGAGGCGGCCCGCTTCAGCATCCCTCTATCATAAAAATAATCTCCTAAACTTATATGTACTCTTGCGTGAGTAATCACTGTATCTATATCTTTAAAAACCGTCTTATCCTGCCACTGGGGCTCGGTATATGTCCTCAAGAGGTGGTCATGGTATCTCAGGGTAGATTCATCAAGCTCTCTCCTCCTCCCTGCCACCTTAAAGATAAGCCCATTTGGGAATAGGGAATCCTGCTCCACTATGTTCAACCTGGTGCAGTAGATAGGACGAAGAGCTATGTTTGCTGACACAATACTATCTACCATCTTTCCCCCGCCAGCGGGGACAATTAGGTCAGGATAGTTTTCCTTAATCCGGGACAGATAGCCGGGCAGATGCAATGAACCGGCGTTAATAATGATTACATCCGGACGGACGCCCTCAACGAACTGAAGATACCAGAGGGGAAAAGTATCATCATCCAGTTTAGTAAAAATGATCCCTCCTTTATCCACGGATTCAAATATGTTCGTGGCGTAGTGGTGGGCAAAACGATTTTTACTGCGGTCAACATAATAATAATGAGCCTTCAAGGCGATAATGGGACTAGCGAGGAGGAGGACGGAGAAAAGGGGCAGACAAACCTGCCCGCGCTTGAAGCGATGAGTGGCCGTAGTAACTATCTCAGCGAGAGCTCTCACCCCCCGGCCAATCCAGAGCGAAAAGATGACAAAGGAAGGGATATAGAAAACCTCTAAATGCAGGAGGAACTCTTCATTAATGGGGAAGTTTGCCCAGACAATGAAGCCAAGGCTGCCACCTAAAAATATGAGGAGGGTAAATAGAAAAAGTCTCTTATCCCTTCTTAGAAGGAGGCCGGCTCCAAGGACCCCCAGCCAGGCTAAATGCCCAGTAAATTGCTTGACCAATGAGTTCCCGTAGCTAGCCAATTGCTTCAGGAAAAGTTCCGGAGAACGACCCAGTCTTAATTGAGGGTACTGCTTTCGAGCAAGCACCGCCAAAAAATTTTTCAGTGTCTGCGGGTCTCCCCAGTCCAGAGGAGGATTCTGGAGAGAGCGAATGGGCAGGTAGAGGTAAACGGACAGACCGAGGAAAAAGAAGCCAGCAAACAGCATCCACTGCATGGGATTACGGATTAGGGATAAGGAGCTACCCTTCACTAAGATGATATAGAAGATAGGCGGGAGGAGCATAAGCATACTGTGGTGATTGCCCAGACTCAGCCCGTAGAGGAAGGCAAATAGATTCAGTGAATGGTGAATGGTGAATGGTAAATGGTGATGAGCTGAAGTTGGTGGTTCCCTCCAGTGAAGTAGAATTAATATCATTAGGGCGATGAAGAAAGCATTAAGGGTATAGGTTTCAGCAATGACGGCTTGCGACCAGAAGCTATGGGAAAAGGCAAATATTAGTGAAGCCACTATAGCGGGAATATGTTGATTAAACCCTATGGTGGGTCGGTTGTTAGACTGGCAGACCGTTAGACCAATGAAATAGACGAGGGCCACTGTCAAGGAGGCAAAGAAGGCAGACATCAGGTTCAATCGGAAGGCGATACTGGAAAAGGGAAGGAAAGTAAACAGTTTACCTAACAAGGCATAGAGGGGATATCCAGGAGGGTGGGCAATCCCCAGGATATAGCCTACGGAGATAAGATTACCACTATCCTGCCAGAAGACAGTTGGGCAGAGCGTTTTCAAATAGATGAAAAGAGACCCGATGAAGAGGATGGTGGCTACCAGATACCTCATAATTCCCCCTGTTAAATTTTATCAAAAGCTTAAGGAAAATCACAAGAAAATTCCTCACTTCGTTCGTCATAACCGTTTCTTACTGATAGGAATTTTCAGTAGTTAGGAAAGTGCGTTTTATACTTTCCTATACTGTAGAAAAAAGGTGGTGGAACAAGTATCGCTCCACCACCCCTTTCTTAAGTGCACTTAAGCAGCCGTATATCACATTATAGTCTGGCACGCCTTTTTTTACACCACTAAACTATCCATGCGGCAGCGAGTGTGATTCACACGGACAGCTGGCATATAAACTGTCAGGTGTAACATAGGAACTGCCTAAAGCGCACACTGGTATCTCCAGCAGGTACTCAGCA
Organism: Nitrospirota bacterium; assembly: GCA_030605915.1. Lineage (GTDB taxonomy): Bacteria > NPL-UPA2 > NPL-UPA2 > NPL-UPA2 > JAGMAN01 > JAGMAN01. Next base: position 11,391 of record JAUWHM010000057.1, read on the forward strand.
GTCTTAAGCTCACTAAGGCTACCTTTCACTCCCTTCTCCACATAGTAGATGTTCAGCACACTGTTCAGGGATTTCAGGTTAGCCTGGCAGGCTCTCAGGTTCCTATCCGTTGCCAGATTACCATATTTGGTGACGGCGATTGCAACCAATACCCCAATGATAGCTATCACAATCAGAAGCTCAATCAGGGTAAAACCTTTTCTTTTCATTCTTCTCCCTCTACCTCTCTCAGGTTATTCCGCCATCATCAATTATCCATGCGGCAGCGAGTGAGATACACATGGACAGCTAGCGTACAAGCTGTCAGGTGTTGCATAGGAACTGGCTAAAGGGCACACTGGTACCGCCACCAAGTAACCAGCAGTCTTAAGCTCACTAAGGCTACCTTTCACTCCCTTCTCCACATAGTAGATGTTCAGCACACTGTTCAGGGATTTCAGGTTAGCCTGGCAGGCTCTCAGGTTCCTATCCGTTGCTAGAGTGCCGAATTTAGTGACGGCGATGGCAACCAATACCCCAATGATAGCTATCACAATCAGAAGCTCAATCAGGGTAAACCCTCTCCTCTTCATTCTGTTTCACCTCCATTAGGTTATTTCCCCATCACTACTATCCATGCGGCAGCGAGTGTGATTCACACGGACAGCTGGCATATAAACTGTCGGGTGTTGCATAGGAACTCCCTAAAGGGCACAGTGGTACCGCCACCAGGTACTCAGCAGTCTTAAGCTCACTAAGGCTACCTTTCGCTCCCTTCTCCACATAGTAGATGTTCAGGGCGCTGGTCAGGGATTTCAGGTTAGCCTGGCAGGCTCTCAGGTTCCTATCCGTGGCTAGAGTGCCGAATTTGGTGACAGCGATTGCAACCAATACCCCAATGATAGCTATCACAATCAGAAGCTCAATCAGGGTAAAACCTCCCCTCTTCATTCTGTTTCACCTCCCTAAATTATTTTCCTATTCATCAACTATCCATGCGGCAACGAGTGAGATACACACGGACAGCTAGCGTATAAGCTATCAGGTGTGAGATAGGAACTGCCTAAAGGGCACACTGGTACCGCCACCAGGTAACCAGCAGTCTTAAGCTCACTAAGGCTACCTTTCACTCCCTTCTCCACATAGTAGATGTTCAGTGAACTGGCCAGGATTTTCAGGTTAGCCTGGCAGGCTCTCAGGTTCCTATCCGTGGCTAGAGTGCCAAACTTGGGCACGGCCATAGCCACCAGCACCCCAATAATGGCAATGACAATCAACAGCTCAATAAGAGTAAAGCCCCTCATTTTATTCACTTTATCCATATTTCACCACTCCTCCTTTATTCTTGTCAGTCTTTCTGATTTACTTCTTTCTGCGTCTACGGATTACACACGCAATTTTCATGCCAACTTTTTATAATCTCTTCAGGTCCTACCCTCGGCTACCATTCAGAACCACTAAGTTCCCCAGTTTCAGTCACTTAAGCTTGCTCAATCTACTCTTGAACCTTGCTATTTTCATCCGCGCTACTCACCATCGGTCATATAAAACGGGTAATCTCTTACACACTTTCAGGCCTGAGGGAAAAACGTTACCCGATTTTTATTTTCCAATTTCCCCATACATATTGAACATCGGTAAGATTAGGGACAGGGCAATGAAGGCGATCATTGCACCCACCAAAGCGAGAGTAATTGGTTCTATAAGACTGGTTAACCTGGAAACGGCATATTTTATCTCCCTATCATAAAAGTCAGAAATCTTGGATAAGACCTCATCTAACGTTCCCGTCTCCTCCCCTATAGCTACCATCTGGGAAATCATGGGAGGGAACCCCTCAGAGCGGCGCAGCGGCTCAGACATACTCTCACCCCGGTTGACCTGGTCACAGACATTGTCTATTCCCTTAGCCAGGACCGCGTTCCCAATCGTCTCCTCCACAATTCTCAATGACTGCATGATGGGAACCCCACTGGCGATTAAGGTTCCGAAAGTTCTAGCAAAACGGGCAATGGCCACCTTCCCGATTAAGGGGCCGAATATGGGCAGTTTCAATTTAAGCCGATCGATGAGGAATCTTCCCCCTTCTGTCCTCACGAACTGCCAGACAGCGAAGACAAGACCAGCTATAGCCAGGATGATAAAATACCACCGATGGCGGATGAGGTCGCTTAGCCCCATCAAAAGCCGGGTAGGAAGGGGTAGGCTGCCAGCTGTTCCCAAGACAGCAGTGAACTTTGGGATAACTTTTACGGTCAAGAAAATTACTACTACGATAGCCCCACATACTATCACAATGGGATAGGTTAAGGCTGACTTAATCTCACCCCTCAGCTCCTCCGCTTCTTCAGTAAAGGTAGCTACCCGGTTTAAAATCCCCTCTAATGTTCCACTTGCTTCACCGGCTCTCACCATACTGATGAAAAGCTTGGAGAAAACCCTGGGATGTTTCTCGACTGAAGAAGATAAGGCATTGCCTTCCTCTACGCTGGCCCTCACCTCCTCAGCAATCCTCCTGAGCTTCTTATTCTCAATCTGTTCGGACAGGACGGATAGAGCAGTGGTCAAAGTAAGACCAGAGGCTATCATCACCGCTAATTGGTGGTAAAATACCACCAGGTCTTTGCCACTTATTCTCCTCAAAGGCTCCAGTATATCGGCTGAGATGGCACTGGCGGCAACTTCCTCCTTCACTGAGGCTACAAAGTAGTCCATGGAGCGCAGTTTCTCAATTAGAGCCCTCTGATTCTCTGCCTCTAAGACGCCGCTGACGGCCTTTCCCGTCTTATCCCTTGCCCGATAACTATAGGAAGGCATCTCAAACTCCAGCCTTTATACTGTATTTCTTCATCTTATTATGCAGGCTCTTTCGGCTTATCCGCAACTCCTCGGCTGCCTTTGTCCGGTTCCAGCCTGTTCTCTCCAAAGCCCTCAGGATGAACTGTTTCTCTACATCCTCAAGTACCTGATTCACTGCCTCACTCAAGGAAGTAGTCATTCCGATCCTGTCCACATCAAACTTCATCTCCCGGTCCAGTGACTGAATAACCATGGGGAGGTGCTCCTTGGTCAGGGTATCCCCTTTCTCCAGGACTATTGCCCTCTGCAGGACATTCTCTAACTCCCTGATATTCCCTGGCCAGGGATATTTCATCAATAGTTCCATGGCCTCCACCGAAATTCTCTGGACATCTCTATTAAGCTTCTTATTATATTCCTTCATAAAGTGCTCAAACAACTGCGGTATATCCTCCCTTCTCTCCCTCAAGGGAGGCATGACCAGAGAAACCACATTAAGCCGATAGTATAAATCCTCTCTGAATTCTTTCCGCTTAACGGCCTGGGGCAAGTCTTTATTGGTAGCCGCAATGATTCTGACATCGACCTTAACAGTTTGCGTCCCTCCCACTCGTTCAAACTCCCTCTCTTGTAGCACCCTCAATAGTTTTGCCTGAGTAAGGAGGCTCATATCCCCTACCTCATCTAAGAATAGCGTTCCTCTGTTAGCTAACTCAAACTTCCCTAATTTGCGAGCCACTGCTCCCGTGAAGGCTCCCTTCTCATGTCCGAATAGTTCGCTCTCCAACAAAGTCTCGGGAATAGCCACACAGTTCATCTTAATGAAGGGCTTATCTTTCCTCAGGCTATTATAATGGATGGCCCGGGCAATGAGTTCTTTGCCCGTGCCACTCTCCCCATAAATCAGGACAGTAACATCGGTATTTACCACCTGGCTGACAATCTCATAAACTTCCATCATCCGGCCCGATTCCCCAATGATGTTGGAAAACTCACATTTCCGTTTCAGTTCCCGATGGAGCGTCTCGTTCTCTGCTCTCAGCCGGCGCTTCTCAATGGCTCTTCTCACCACTGCCCTCAGGTCCTCTAATTCAAACGGCTTGGTGAAATAATCATAGGCTCCTTTCTCCACCGCTTCAATGGCCATCTTCTCCGTCCCATAGGCAGTGATAACTACAATGACGGCAGACCTATCATATTTCTTTATCTCGGCAATAGCCTCCAGGCCACTCATCCCCGGCATACGGATATCCATAATGATGGCATCGAAGACCATCTCCTTGGCCCGGCGCACCGATTCCTCCCCATCTTTGGCCGTAACTATACTATATCCCTCCTTGCTCAAAGCCTCCTCAAGCAGATAGCGCATACTCTCATCATCATCAACCACCAAGACTAAACCTTCCCTGTCAGCCACCGCTCCTCCCCAGGGGTAGACCCACTGTAAATGTCGTTCCCTTGCCCGGCTGACTATCCACATCTATATACCCATAATGGGCAGAAACTATCTGATGGGTAATGGCCAGGCCTAGGCCTGAGCCATCCTTACGGGTAGTGAAGAAGGGATCGAATAGTCTCTTCATGTCCTCAGGACTAATTCCTTCTCCACTGTCACTAAACTGGACCTCAACGAACTCCTCCCCTTCCTCCCCTATCGCCCTTCCTGGTCCCGTTAAATGTTTCGCTTGCAGCACTCTTGCGTGTCTATCTAACGGGACTGGCCTCTTCTTCTCCCGGGTTCCGGTAGATATCCTCAGCTCCCCTCCTTCGGGCATAGCCTGGAAGGCATTGAGCATCAGATTGAGGAATGCTTGCTGCAGCCGCATGGGGTCAGCATAGAGAGGGGGTAAATCTTCTTTATACTCCCTAATTACCTTTATTTTATCCTGAGCTATATCGTGTCTGGCTAAGAGCAGGGCTTCATCTATTACTTTGCCCAGGTCAGTGGCCTGAGCCTCAAACTCCTTATCATGGGGTTGGGCAAAGCTCAATAGTTCCTGGACAACTTTATCCAGCCTGTCCACTTCCCGGACAATGGTCCGGGCATAGCTGCGCATGGTTCCCTCCCTGTCCAATCCCTCCTGAAGGAGCTGGGCTAAGCCCTTAACTGAACCAAGGGGATTCCTTATCTCATGGGCTACCCCAGCCGCCAGACTACCCAGGGCCGCTAATTTATCTGCCCGGCGCATCTGTTCCTCCAGGCGCTTTATATCGGCTAAGTTCTTAAAAGTGACTACTACCCCTAACAGAATTCCCTGCTTATCCTTCAAGAGGGAAGTAGTAATCCCGATGGAAAGTGGCTGTTTCCGTTTCGGGCGCACCCTTATCTCCCCGGAGGAGAATGTCTTCCCCTCATTTAGGGCAGATGAGATAATACTGCTCATCTTCTTATTCTCCTCTCCTTCAGGGAATATCTCCTCTAATCGTTTACCGGCAACTTCCCTTGAACCATAACCAAGGATAGCCTCAGCGGCCGTATTGAAGGTGGTAATGATTCCATCCCTATTGATAGTAATCACCCCGCCGGTCATACTGGACAGAATATGTTCATTCAGGGAGGTAATCATATCCTGATAGGCCTTCCCCAACCTTCCAATCTCATCTTCAGAGGAAATATCTAATGCATGAGCCAAATAATCACCGGCGCTTATCCTCTGTAGCCCTTTAGTTAACTTCCTAATAGGTAGCGTTATCAGAAGAGCAAGGCAAATACCTAATATAGCGGCACCGATGCCCCCGATTACAGCCTGTTTCTTGATAAGGTCCGCTCCCTCCTCCGGGCCCGCTCCCTGAAGGATGAACAGAGAAGTAAGCACACTGCCTACGGCAACGATGACCAGGAGAATGGGAATGGCCACCACCAGGCGAGTCTTCACCCTTTTCGTCCGAAGGTCCGCTAAGTGAATCTCCTTCTTAAAAATAGAGGAAACCCTCTCCCGCCGACTTCCGCTTGCCTTACGGCACTGCCTGAGAATCGGCACTGCTTTGCGGTGCTTCGGCTGTGCAGCACTCTTACGTGTCATCCCTCCTCCTCTGCTGTAGCCCTTATCACTTCTTCTACGGTCGTCAATCCATTTAGAACTTTCTGAAGCCCATCCTCCCTTAAGGTCTGCATCCCCGCTTTTCGGGCGGCCTGCCTTATGGTTGCCACTGATTCCCGGCTCATAATCAGTTCCCTTATCTGGTCATTGACAGCCATGAACTCAAATATAGCCGTTCTTCCCTGAAACCCAGTTCCCTTACACCCTTCACAACCCTTCCCTCGATAGAAGGTAAAGACATTGCCAACTGAAGGAAGTCCTAAGCTCTTAATCACCTTCTCATCTGGCTGGAAGCCCTCCTTACACTTGTGGCAGACTAAACGGATCAGCCTCTGAGCTATTACTCCAATAATTGAGGAAGAGACCAGGAATGGCTCTACTTTCATATCTACCAGACGGGTTAATGTCCCGGGAGCATTAGTGGTATGAACAGTAGAGAAGACTAAATGGCCCGTTAAGGCGGCTTGAATGGCAATCTCAGCCGTCTCCACATCCCTTATCTCACCTACCATTAAGATATCCGGGTCCTGCCTGAGGATACTTCGAAGTCCCCGGGCAAAGGTCAGTCCCGCTTTTGGATTTATCTGAATCTGGTTTATAAGTTTCAGGCGATATTCTACCGGGTCCTCTATGGTCATAATGTGGCGCTCCATTGAGACAATGGTATTTAAGGCCGCATATAAAGTGGTCGTCTTCCCGCTGGAGGTGGGGCCGGTGACCAGGACCATTCCATAGGGCTTCTTGATTAACTCCCCGAATCGTTCTAAGGCATCGGGGAGAAAGCCCAATTTGTCTAATCCAAACAGGACTATACCTTTATCCAGCACCCTGAGAGCAGCCTTCTCCCCGCAGACCGTGGGCATGGTGGAGACCCGAATATTAATCTCCCGATCCATCACCTTGGTACTGAAGCGCCCGTCCTGGGGAACTCGCTTCTCAGCAATATCCAGGTTAGCCATCACCTTTATGCGGGAGATAGCCGGGGAGAGGATATCCAGGGAGAAAGTCTTAATTTCATGTAAGATTCCGTCCACCCGGAAGCGAATCCTCACCAAATCATCTTCCGGCTCGATGTGAATATCGGTTGCTCTCTCCTTAACTGCCTGAGTGATAATGGAATCTATTAACTTGATAGTAGAGGCATCTTCACTTATCTCTACTGCCGGTCCCT
>JAUWHM010000056.1 GCA_030605915.1 Nitrospirota bacterium
AGAACATATTTGACATTTAGCATGTCCAGTAAATTCAAATTCATTCGACCTCGACCCAGTTCCTTTTTAATGTCAAAATAGTGCTTAAGGGGAGAGGGATGCCAGCCAGTTACGGACTGAATATCACAAAGCATTAGCCTCTGAGCATTATATTCTGAGCCGGTCTTTACAGAGTGCACCCGGTACAAACTTTTATCTTCTTTTAAGAACCTCACCAATTCATCCCCAACATATAATCTATCGTGCAGGGAAGGAGGAACAGTATGGACAAACTCTCTGTCAAGACTCCACAAGTCGCCCAGAAGGAAGAGAACGAGAAGCCACTTTAAAGTGCCTGTGTTTAACTTTTCCTTTGCCCTCAGTAGTAGAAGAAGCGAACCCACGAATAATAAGCAGGCAAAGAGTATTGTCACCTTCAGGAGATGAGCATAGATTATCTCAGTGTTTTGGTCAAACCTGGTAAGGTTCGGGTGGTCTGCCCAGAAGCGCGTTGTGCGGGTATTGAAGCTGATGTTCTGAACTATCTGCTCTTTAAATACACAGCCAGAGGCTACCACTCCGACCAGAACAATAGAGATTATTAAGAGAGTCTTTGTTAGACGCCAAAACCTCCTGCGCTCAGGTACTGCTATCTGCCCAAAGAGAAACTGTGTCCCGGCAGCCGTTAGCACCGATAGAGAGAAGCAGGAGATTATAAACATCCTGGATGGGGCTCTAAAGTAACCAAATCCAGGAATGAAACGATAAAAGAATTTAAAGAGTGGAGTATACCCACCCATGGCTATCAAGAGAGATAAAATACCCAGGCCAGCAAAGAAGAGAGCATATCTGTTCCTTCTGAACTTGATGGCTAGTAGAGTTAAAATTATAGGCAGGACGCCCACATAATCGCTGGTCAGACGCTGAGGCCGACCCCAGGGGCTACCCATCCTCCCCCAGTAGTAAATCCCGTGTGGCCACATACGGTCCGACCACCGCTTCAGGTTCACTCCCCAGCCAAATGGGTTCTGGATGAAGATACCAGGCAACTCTTCCGGGGGAAGAGACCAGCTTGTGGCAAAGTCATAAGAGCCTCCGCCTGAGCGGATAGAGAAATGAGCATATTCCATAGCCGGCAATAACTTGACCCCGGCCAGCAGCACCGCTACTACCAATGTTAGGATAAACTTTCCAGCTAATTTTAAAGCCAATCTGCTATTTTTCTCATCGTAGCATACCAGGATGCACCGGTAGGCAAAATAAAGGGTGAGAGCGAAGGTTGAGTAAAACATAATCTGCATGTGACCGCAGAGTATCTGCATGGCTACAGCTACTGCGGTTAGCATAAAATAAAATATACTTTTTCTCTGCAGTGCCTTCTCCAGAAAGAGGAAGGCAAGTGGAATGAGGCTTGCCCCAAATATCTTCTCATGCTGACCGGGATAAAAGAGGGATATGAGCCAACCGGTGAACATGAAGCTCAGAGCCCCCACCAACGCACTGAACCTATCCATGCTAATTGTTCGGAGGAAAAGATAAGTGAAAACTCCGGCCAGGAATATATGTAGAACCATAGTGTATCCCATGGCCAGCTTTACCGGTATGATTAAGAAAAGCCAGTTAAGTGGATAGAGGAGGGGAATGAGCATACTGCCCAATAGTGGTGCCCCGCACATGAGGTTAGGATTCCATAGTGGAAGGTTGTGACTTCTGACCATCTCCTCTGCCACGAATTTGGTCAGGATATCGCTTCCCAGTATCATATCTGTGCCAAAGACCATACGGCCGGAGAAGATTATCTCCCTGAAGAAGAGAATCACTAAGCCCAACAGAAGAACAATGATTAAGAGGCCTTGCTTTTTCACCCGCATCTATTATTCTCCCTCTCATTATAAGTGGGAAAGGCTATTGGAACTTTTACCATCCTCTCTTCTCCGCTCACTTTTTTCCTGCTTAAATACATAAGCCATTAAATATTTCCTCAGAAATTTAAGTATTCCTTTCCGATATTGATAAAGAAACTTTAGAAGTCCCTTGATTCTTAAATTATAAAGGTACATCTTTAGATAACCCAAAGATTGAAACATCTCCAATTGCTTCCTGGGAAGGTGCCTTAGCTCCAGGGCGTTACCAACATGTTTACCGTAGTCATCCCAATCCTCGGAAAGTAATCTATAGTTGCCCATTCCCCGTCTGGCCATTTCATAGATCTCTGTTTTTGGGAACGGGGTAACAATTCCTAAATAAAGGACATCCGGATTTAATCTGACAGCAAAATTAATTGTATCGGTGACAGTCTCCCTTGTTTCAAAGGGAAGGCCAATCAGAAAGAAAGCTTCCACTTTTATGCCTGAACTCTTTGTCAGCTTTACTGTTTTCTTAGCTCTATCAAGAGTTATATTCTTTTTGGTCATCTTTAAAATTTCGGGATTGCCCGATTCAATACCATAGGCTATGGTGGAACATCCCGCTTCCTTCATTCTCGTCAATAGATGGTAATCGACCATATCTACTCTAGTTGAAACTCCCCACCTTATCTTTTTGTTTAGTTCCTTTTCAATCATGAGATCAAGTATCCTAAAGACCCTTCTCCTATCAGCCCCGAAGGTTTCATCGGAGATTTCAATTCTTCGGGGTTTAAACTTAGTTATTATCTGTTCGATCTCAGAAACGACATCGTCAGCACTCCTCTGCCTGAGCTTACTTCCGTGTGCCCTCATACAGAATATACACTGAAAGGGGCAGCCCCTGGCAGTAATCATGTGATATCTGGGACTTCTCGGGAATAAGTGCCAGGCCGGAAATGGTAACTCATCAAGATTCTCAATAGGTTCCCGTTCCTGATTTTGCACAATATCCTGGCCTACCCTGAAGACTAAACCCTTTATCTTTTTAATCTCCCCTTTACCAGTGTCAATCGCTGTAACCAAATCTAACAGAGTCCTTTCTCCCTCCCCGAAAATTCCATAATCAAAGGCAGGAAATTCCTTCAATGTCCTCACTGGAAGAGCGGTAACAT
>JAUWHM010000001.1 GCA_030605915.1 Nitrospirota bacterium
GTTCTCTCACAGGCATCACTGGCCATTATTCCCGGGCCACCGGCGTTGGTCACTATGGCTACCCTTCTCCCCCTGGGAGGTGGCTGGAAGTTGAAGGCCAATCCTAAATCAAAGAGTTCCTCTAATGAGCCTGCCCGAAGCACTCCACTTCGGCGGAAGGCAGCTTCATAGGCTTCCTCCGAACCAGCTAAGCTGCCCGTATGGGAAGAAGCGGCTCTGGCCCCGGCGGCCGTTCCTCCCGACTTGATAATGACGAGGGGCTTCTTACGACTCACTTCCTCCGCCATCTTCAGGAACTTAGAGCCGTCCCGGATATCTTCTAAGTAACTCAAGATCACTTTGGTGTTAGGGTCATCCCGCCAGGCTTCCAGCAAATCCACCTCACAGATATCGGCCTTGTTCCCAAGACTGGCGAACTTGGAGAAACCCAATCCCTGTCCTTTAGCCCAGTCGAGGATGGCCGTGCACAGGGCTCCTGACTGGGACATAACGGCCATTTGACCTCTCTCTGGCATCCCTTCCGCGAAGGAGGCATTTAGTGAAGAATAGGTATCTATGAAACCGAGGCAGTTTGGTCCCCACAGCCTCATTCCATATCGGCGGGCTGTCTCAGTAATTTCTCTCTCTAACTTAATCCCCTCCTGGCCACTTTCCTTGAATCCAGCGGAGATGACCACAACCCCTCGGACCTTCTTCTCACCACATTCTTTAACGGCTGAAGGGACTGCTTTCGCCGGAATAGCAATGATGGCTAAGTCTATTTCCTGCGGAATTTCACTTACCCGGGAATGGACCTTATATCCGCCTATCTTTCTTACCTTAGGATTAACTGGAAAAACTTTCCCTTTGAAGCCAAACTGAATGATATTATCCAGTAGAGCTCTTCCCACCTTCCCTTTCTCCCGAGAAGCACCGATAACAGCAACTGACTTAGGTGAAAAGAAAAATTCTAACATCTACTTTACCTCAGTTATCATCAAATTCTTAGAGGAAATAAATCTCTCCTCCCTTACGTATGAAGATTTGTCAAGACCCTAAAAGAGAATCTCTATAGCCTTGTAGGGACAGACAGGAAGACAGAGCTCACAGGCAATGCACTTATCCTTGTCAAAGGAGACGGTCATCCGCTGTCTATCCAGGGTAAATGCCTGAGAGGGACAGATGGGGATACAGGCAGTGCAGTGGGTGCATCTGTCCTGATGCCACTTTACATCCTGAGCCAGGGGCTGAACTTGAACACCCAATTCAGCTAAGTAGTTCATCCCTTTATCCAGAAGTTCCTCATCCCCGCTTAACTCTACTACCAGCCTACCCTCCTCTTTGGGAGTTACCCTGGCTCTCAGGATATTCACCATCAAATCGTAGTCCTTAATCAGATGGTAGGTAATGGGCTGGTCAACCAACTTATGGGGGAAGGTCAGGACAACTCTCTTCTTAGCCATAATTCACCTCCAATTCTCTAATCTATTCCATCTCATTAGAATCTATACTTGAAGGCAAGCCTCTTAAACCTTTATCCGTGCGTCAACACCTCTGCGGCCTCCTCCAATGGGAATTTTAACAGAGAAGAGGAGTAAAATCAAGAGGAAATGGAAGATTTGATAAAAATTCCTTGCAATGCTTTATATAATATAGTATGATTCACTAAAGAGCGGTCAAATGAGCATTACGATTCGGGAATTCCCCTTTACCCTTCCCTCTGCCCCTTGAGGAGAGGATGGAGATGAGAGGCAGCTTTGAAGTTCCATACAATGAATTAACGGGGTGGGAGAAAGTGATATGAAAGTAATGAAGTTTGGTGGGGCAGTCCTCCGGGATGCGGCTACCGCCTTGAAGGTGGTGGAAGTGATAGTATCCCATCAGGCGGAAAGAGTAGTGGTGGTTGTCTCTGCTTTGAATGGAGTGACCGACAGCCTTCACCAGGTGCTCAAAGAGGTGGAAGAGAATGAGAAGCCTATTCAGTCTTTCATAGCTCAACTAAAAGCAAGACACGAGGAGATGGCGTCCGGTACGATTTCAGATGAGAAGGTCTTGACCAAGACCGTAGATGAACTTAAAAATAAAATGGCTAAGTTGGAGAGAGTCCTTTACGGTATCGCTTATACCGAGGAGATCACTGATAGGACTCGAGACTATGTGGTCAGCTTCGGGGAGAGGCTCTCGGCTCCCATTTTAGCGGCATCCCTGCGGGCTAAGGGAGTGAGTTCCATCGCCTTCGATGCTGATGAAATTGGCCTCATTACCGATGGTGCTTTCGGCCGGGCTACTCCCCTTCTAAATGAGGTGGAAAGGAATTTGCAGAAGACAATTAAACCACAGATAGAAAAAGGCACCACTCCGGTGATCACCGGATATTTTGGTTGTGATGGGGATGGCCGAGCGGTCACCTTCGGAAGAGGAGGCAGCGACTACAGTGCCGCTATCATCGCCTATGCTCTTAAAGCGGAGGTCCTGGAAGTGTGGAAGGATGTGCCTGGCTTCATGAGCGCTGACCCTAAGGTAATAGAGGGAGCTCGGGAGATACCGCTCATGAGTTACCAGGAAGCAGCGGAGTTAGCTTATTTCGGGGCTAAGGTTCTTCATCCTCGCATCGTGGAACCGTCCATGATGAGGGGGATTCCCATTCGTGTGAAGAACCTCTTTTCTCCTGAGGAGGAAGGCACCCTGATTCAAGAAGTAGAGGAGAAGTCTGAGTGGGTGGTGCGAAGCGTGGCTATGAGGCCGGGTCTCTCCCTGGTCAACTTATCCGGTCCGGCTATGGCTTATACCCCGGGATTGGCTTCCCGGGTCTTCACCGCCTTGAGTTCGGCGGGAGTCAATGTCTACACGATGGCGGCCTCTATGGCCAGCTTCGCTGTGGTTGTGGACGCTCAAGATGTGAAAGGAGCTCTGGATTCATTAAGGGAGATGAAAGAAGGAGGAATTCAGGATATCTCTACCACCGATAGTCTCTCTTTAATCTGCATTGTGGGAAAGGGACTACGGGAAACGAGGGGCATCGCCGCCAAGGCCTTTACCGCAGTAGCTAAGGCCGGGGTGAATGTGGAACTCATCTCTGATGGAGGCTCAGATGTTGCCCTCACCTTCGTCATTAAGAGCCCTGATAGTGCCAGAGCCATGAAAGCTTTACATAAGGAGTTTATAGGATAGGAGGAAGACGTTATGGTTGGGAAAGCCATCAGAATGGAGAGAATAATAGACCGCAACTCAGGTCGAACCGTCATCATTCCCATGGACCATGGGGTAACGCAGGGACCGATTGAGGGCTTACGGGATATGAAGACAACCATTGATAAGGTAGTAAATGGAGGAGCCAATGCTATTGTGCTACACAAGGGACTGGTAAGGTCCGGCCACCGAGGAAGGGGCAAAGATGTGGGACTGATCATTCATCTATCCGGCAGCACCACTATGAGCCCTGACCCCAATGCCAAAGTTCCTGTCTGCACCGTGGAGGAAGCCATAAAGTTAGGCGCAGATGCCGTCTCTATCCACATCAATTTGGGAGCGGAGACCGATGGGATAATGCTCCAGGATCTCGCCGAAGTCTCCCATGTCTGCCAGGAATGGGGAATGCCACTGCTGGCCATGATGTATACCCGGGGGGAGAAGATCAAGAACGAGTTCGATGCTGAATTTATAAAGCACGCGGCCCGGGTGGGAGCAGAATTGGGAGCCGATTTAGTTAAGGTAAACTACACGGGAAGCGCTGGGAGTTTCCGGGAGGTGGTAGAGGGCTGCCCGGTTCCGGTGGTCATTGCCGGGGGTGAGAAGATGGAGACAGATAAAGATATATTTGAGATGGTAGATGGAGCCCTAAAGGCAGGGGCGGCGGGAGTATCCATTGGCCGGAATGCCTTCCAGCACGAAGACCCTACTGCCATGGTCAGAGCTATTGGAAGGATAGTGCATGAGAAGGCCTCCATAGAGGAGGCGATGAAGGGACTTAAAACCACAGATTAACACAGATTTTCACGGATAAGAATTAAACACGAACAAAGACAAATAAACCGCAGAGACGCAGATTAACAGAGATTGGAAGAGAATTTAAAGAGATAAAGAAGTGGGATATAGCTTTGTTTAAAAAACTATCCAAAAATTGTTTATGTGATGATTATGATAGGCTGTATTAAAAGTCAATTATTGAAGATAGGATTTTTAATCTTTTTAGC
>JAUWHM010000011.1 GCA_030605915.1 Nitrospirota bacterium
AAGAAGATAAAGGAAGTAACTAAGAGGGAAGTGCCCTTAGGTATCCTGGACATTACCCTTTACCGGGATGACCTCTCCACTATCGGGCCTCAGCCAGTAGTTCGAAAGACGAAGCTTCCCTTTGAGGTGAGCGGGAAGAAAGTCATCCTGGTTGACGATGTTCTCTACACCGGTCGCACCGTGCGGGCTGCCTTAGATGAGCTGATAGACTTCGGCCGTCCTCAGGTCATCCAGCTCTGTGTCCTCATTGACCGGGGTCATCGGGAACTACCTATTCGGGCAGACTATGTTGGGAAGAGTATCCCTACTTCTCAGGACGAGATGGTAGAGGTTAGATTGAAAGAGGTAGATGGACGGGAGGAGGTAGTTATTGTAGGAAGGGGATAACGTTATGCAGTGGAATAGAAAAGACCTTTTGGGGCTGGAGGAGTTAACTCCTCGGGAGATTAACTTTATTTTAGATACGGCTGAATCCTTTAAGGAGATCAGCCTTCGTCCCATTAAGAAAGTGCCTGCTTTAAGGGGGAAGACCATTGTTAATCTATTCTTCGAGCCGAGCACTAGAACCCGAACCTCTTTTGAGTTAGCCGCTAAGAGGCTCTCTGCCGATACGGTAAATATATCTGCTTCCACTTCCAGCGTAGTTAAGGGGGAAACTCTCAAGGACACCGCCCGTAATATTGAAGCAATGAAGGTGGACATCATCATTATGCGCCACTCCATGCCTGGGGCACCCCATCTCTTGGCTAAGGAAGTTACTCCCTCCATTATCAATGCTGGCGATGGGGCTCATGAGCATCCTACTCAGGGACTTTTAGATATTTTCACTATGAGGGAGAAAAAAAGTAGAATCAAGGGACTTAAGGTGACCATCGTTGGCGATATTGCTCACAGCCGGGTAGCCCGCTCTAATATCTGGGGCTTGTGTAAATTAGGAGCGGAAGTTTCCGTGGCCGGTCCAGCTACCCTTATTCCTCCTGAGGTGGAGAGGATGGGGGTTAAGGTTTACTATGAGGTGGAGCCGGCAATTAGGGAAGCAGAGGTCATTAATGTGTTAAGGATTCAAATGGAACGGCAGCACCGCAGTCTCTTCCCATCTACTCGGGAATATAGCCAGCTCTTTGGAATAAATCGGGAGAGACTTAAAGTAGCTCGCCCTGATATTCTCATTATGCATCCTGGACCGATAAACCGCGGAGTAGAGTTAGACCCGGATGTAGCCGATGGTCCTTATTCTGTAATTTTAGACCAGGTAACCAATGGGTTGGCCATTAGAATGGCTGTCCTCTATCTATTGGCGGGAGGAAAAGGTGAAGCTCTTAATTAAAGGCGGAAGGGTAATTGACCCCGCAAGTGGTCTGGATGAGGTCCGTGACCTGCTCATTGAAAATGGTAAGATTGTCGCTCTCAAGAAAAAGATTTCCAATAAAGGAGCCGAGGCCATAGAAGTTAGTGGGAAGGTAGTCTGTCCTGGCTTAGTGGATATGCATACCCATCTTCGCGAGCCGGGAAGAGAGGATGAGGAGACAATCAGGACGGGCACCCAGGCCGCGGCGGCGGGTGGATTCACTAGCGTGGCATGTATGGCCAATACCACCCCGGTCATAGATAATCAAGGCACAGTGCAGTTTATTTATTCTCAGGCTAAGAGAAAAGGCTTGGTGAATGTCTATCCCATTGGCAGCGTAACCAAGGGATTAAAAGGCGAGGAGCTTTCTGAAATTGGTGAGCTTAAGCATTCGGGCGTAGTGGCTATCTCCGATGATGGGGAACCAGTGAGAAATTCAGAGATTATGCGTCGAGCCTTAGAGTATGCCAAGATGTTTGATCTGCCTATTATCTCTCATTGCGAGGATAAGGATTTGAGCGCCGAGGGAGTGATGAATGAGGGATATACCTCCACCCTCTTGGGACTTGCCGGTATACCCAGGGAAGCAGAGGAAGTTATGGTAGCCCGGGACATCTCTTTGGCCCACCTGGCGGGAAGTCATATCCATATCGCTCATATCAGCACAGCTAAATCGGTGGAGTTAGTGAGAGAGGCTAAGGCAGGCGGTATAAAAGTAACCTGCGAGACAGCTCCCCACTATTTCAGCTTAACCGATGAGGCGGTTCGCAGTTTTGACACCAACACCAAGATGAATCCACCCTTGAGAGCACCTCGGGATGTGGAGGCGATTAAGGAAGGCTTGAAAGATGGGACCATAGATGTAATTGCCACTGACCATGCACCCCACACGGTAGTGGAGAAAGAGGTGGAATATAATCTTGCTCCATTCGGGATAATTGGGCTGGAGACGGCCGTGCCCTTGGTGCTCAAGGTGGTTGAGGAAGGTTTCTTAACTTTGACCGAGGCTATTGGTAAGATGTCCATAAGTCCAGCTAAGATTTTAGGAATTGGGAAAGGAACCTTAGCGGTGGGAGCTGATGCTGATGTTACTATTATTGACCTTAGTAAAGAGAGGACCGTCAACCCAGCCGAGTTCCAGTCTAAGAGCAGGAACTCCCCCTTCATTGGCTGGAAACTGAAAGGTGCCGCCGTAGCTACTGTGGTGGGTGGGAGGATAGTGATGGAGGATGGCAAATTCAGTCCGTAATTGAGTTTCAGTTTAGCCTCTCTGCCAAAGATTAACTTTGCAATGAAATGCGCTAAATATGAGATGAGTACTTTGGCGGTTGAAATCGAATCGATTCTGGCGCGATCTGTCTCGGTGACCACCGATAGCCTCATGGTCGAGCTCACTGATGGACGGACAATCTCTGTTCCTCTTGCCTGGTATCCGCGCCTGCAGCACGGCACACCAGAGGAACGAGGCAACTATCGTCTCATCGGACGTGGGGATGGCATTCACTGGCCAGACCTCGACGAGGACATCAGCGTCGCTGGTCTCGTCGTAGGTCGTGCGTCCGGAGAAAGTCAATCATCACTTGACCGGTGGCTCAAGGCCCGGAAGTAGCCAGCCCCCAACCAGCGGCTCCAGTTGACTTGCTGGCAGACGGCGCCCGCAAGCAGGTGAGCTAATCGTTGGAATTTAGGTAATGAAAAAATCTGCGAAGGCACTAAAACCGAAACTTCGCACGGTTAAGCTGTCAGAGCTTGTTCTTATGTGGCAAGGAAAGGTAAGGATTTTAGTGAATGAAGAGGTTGGCCCTAGTTGTTTCAGGATGGCTCTGGAAGCTCCTCAAGTAGCTTCGGAGGCAAGAGCTGGACAGTTCCTTCATGTCAGGGTTGCAGCAGGCTATTCTCCTCTTTTGAGGAGGCCATTCAGTGTGCACAGAATTAGTGGAAAGTTAAAAGTTGAAAGTTTAAAGTTACAAAATATTGAAATACTTTATGAGGTGGTAGGTAAAGGCACAAAGACCTTAGCGGAGAAGCAGGTGGGAGAGGAGCTGGATATTTTAGGCCCGCTGGGCAACGGATTTAATCTCCCGGGAGGCTTGGAGACGGCTATCCTAATAGCCGGAGGAATTGGAGTGGCTCCCCTCCTGGCTCTGGCTGAAGAGATAGTTCAAAGTTCAAAGCCCAAAGTTCAAAGCAGGAAGGTAGATGTGATTATCGGAGCCAAGACGAAGAAATTAGTCCTGTGCGAAGAAGGGTTCAAAGAACTGGGTTGTCAGGTAAGGGTGGCTACTGAAGATGGAAGTGTTGGTTACAGCGGGACAGCAGTAGATCTTTTCAAGGAGTCGCTTTCAACTTTCAACTTTGGGGTACCCACAGAGTGGGTCGCTTCAACAGTTTACGCCTGTGGCCCTGAGATTATGCTCAAGAAAATAGCTGAGATGACATACGAGAGAGACATTCCCGCTCAGCTCTCCCTGGAGGGACGGCTCGGTTGCGGGGTGGGAGCTTGCTTAGGATGCGCCATAAAAGTGAAAAATTCAAAGGGCAAAGGGGAAGGGGATTTCAGTTATAAGAGGATATGTAAGGATGGGCCGGTCTTTGAGGCTAATGAAGTAGTATGGGACTGAAGGTAAATCTTTCCGTGAAGGTGGCTGGGATAGTGATGCGCAACCCGGTCATAGTTGCCGCTGGAACTTTCGGATACGGGGAAGAATATGAATCTTTCCTCAATTTGAACCAGTTGGGGGCAATGGTCACCAAAGGGATTACCCTCCAGCCCCGCAAGGGGAATCCTCCGCCACGGATTGTGGAGACCGATTGCGGCCTGCTCAATTCCATTGGCCTGGAGAATGTCGGTCTGGAGGTTTTCATAAAGGAGAAGCTGCCCTTTCTCCAGAGATTCGCTACACCGATTATCGTTAACATCTGTGGGGAGAAAGAAGAGGAGTATGTCCAGATATCTGAGCGTTTGGACGAAGTGGAGGCAGTATCCGGCCTGGAGGTCAATGTCTCCTGTCCAAATGTTGAGAAGGGGGGGATGGCCTTCGGAAGGGAAGCGGGGGCTGTGCGCCGATTAGTGAGTAAGGTCAGGAAAGCTACCAAACTTCCCCTCATCGTCAAGTTGAGTCCAAATGTTACTGATATAACGGCCATCGCTCATGCCGCCGAGGACGGTGGAGCTGATGCAGTATCTCTAATAAATACTCTTTTAGGAATGGCCATTGATATTGAGCGGCGCAAACCCGGCTTAGCTAACATCACTGGGGGATTGTCCGGGCCAGCCATTAAGCCAGTTGCCCTCAGAATGGTCTGGGAGGTGGCCAGCGTGGTGGAGCTACCCGTTATCGGAATGGGTGGAATTATGACCCCTGAGGACGCAGTCCAGTTTCTTCTGGCCGGGGCCACCGCGGTAGCCGTGGGGACAGCCAATTTTGTTAACCCGAGGGCCGCCTTAGAAATTGCTCAGGGAATTGAGGAGTATTTAGTCAAAAATAAAATCCCGGATGTGAACAGGTTGAGAGAATATGGAGTGAAATGGAAAAAGCAAAATTAATTCTGGCTCTGGATGTAGATAGTCGGGACCAAGCTTTGAGGGTAGTTGATCAACTGAAGGAGTATATTACTATTTTTAAGGTGGGGATACAACTTTTCACCCAGGAGGGGCCAGAAATCATCCGTCTTGTCCAAGAGAGGGGAGCCAGGGTCTTTTTAGATGCTAAGTACCATGACATCCCTAATACAGTGGCCAATGCCGGGAGGATGGCCACCCGTCTCGGCGTCTATATGTTTAATGTGCATACCCTGGGGGGCTACGAAATGATGGCCATGACCGTGGAGTCAACCCGTAAGATGGCTGAAGGGATAGGTGTAAGAGGACCTATTATCTTAGGAGTAACCATCTTGACCAGCATCGACCAAAAGATACTGGAGAGTGAAATGGGGATTGGAAGAAATATGGAAGATGAGATAGTCCATCTATCAGGTTTGGCTAAAAGGGTCGGTCTGGATGGGGTGGTTGCTTCCCCTAAGGAGATCGGGATTATTCGAAAGGCATGTGGAGAGGACTTTATTATTTTAACCCCGGGCATAAGGCCAGACTGGGCAGGGAAAGACGACCAGCGAAGGACAATGACTCCTGGTGAGGCGGTAGAAGCAGGAGCTAACTTCCTGGTGGTAGGAAGACCAATTCTCCAAGCCGCTGAGCCAGTAGAAGCCGCCAACAGGATATTGAAGGAGATGGGATAGTGCATTAGTTAATTTATCAGGGCTAAGGCCGGAACTAAGTATCATCGAAAAGTTGAAGGGATTGTTTATGAAGAGTATGACTGGATTTGGACAGGCTGAAATTAGGACTCCTCCTTACGGGGGAAACCTTTCGGTGGAGTTGAGGGCGGTTAACCATCGTTTCTTCGATTTGAGGACGAAACTTCCTCCAGAGCTCGCGGCTCTGGAACCGAAGTTGAGGAGTTCCCTCCAGAGGAGAATAGAACGAGGGGCTATCAGCCTCTTTGTCAGTTGGAAGGAGGAAAGGCCAAGGCAAGTTAAGATTGATAGAGCCTTGGCGAGGAACTATTACAGAGAGATGAAAGCCTTGCAAAGGGAACTTAACCTTCCCGGTGACATTGGTATGGAGCTGTTAGTCCATTTGCCGGAGATGGTTAAAGTTGAGGAGAAGAGGGAGAGTTTGAAGAAGGTCTGGCCCCTCTTGAAGGAAGCCGTCAACGGAGCTCTTCAGGACTTATTGGTTATGAAGGAGAGGGAAGGGAGAGACATCAGTGAGGATATTTCAAAGAGGGTGAGGGCAGTTGAGACTGAGTTAAAGGCTATCAGGCGCCGCTCCCCTCAAGTGGCAACTAACTATCGAAAGCGCCTCACTAAAAGAGTGAAGGAACTGGGCCTGGGAGTAGCGGAGGGGCGGCTCGAGGTTGAGATAGCCCTTCTTGCTGAGCGAGCTGACATCTCGGAGGAGCTCAATCGCCTCAGTAGCCTGCTCAATCAATTTAAGAAAATTATGAGGGAAGGGAGCCGAGTGGGCAGAAGGCTTGAGTTCACCCTTCAGGAGATGAACCGGGAGATTAACACCATTGGGGCTAAAGCGGCTGATGCCGCTATC
The DNA here is from genome assembly GCA_030605915.1 of Nitrospirota bacterium. Classification (GTDB taxonomy): domain Bacteria; phylum NPL-UPA2; class NPL-UPA2; order NPL-UPA2; family JAGMAN01; genus JAGMAN01. The sequence goes on from JAUWHM010000011.1 coordinate 6,456, forward strand.
TCAAGCCGGGTGATTGAGGTTAAGAGCGAACTGGAGAAGATAAGAGAACAAGTGCAGAACATAGAGTAGCAAGTGGCAAATAGTAAGATGAAATGAAGTTTCACCGTAGCCACTCGCTCATTCTCGGCACGCTCCAGGCTAAGACCGAAACTTCACCTGATTAAATTGTCACGATTAAAAAGGGAGAGAGAAATGCTTAAAGGGAAGGAGATAATCTTAGGGGTAACCGGGAGCATTGCTGCTTATAAGTCGGCAGACCTGGTGAGCAGGCTAAAAGAGAAGGGAGCAAAGGTGACCGTAGTTATGACCGCACCTGCAACTCACTTTATCAGCCCTCTCAGCCTGGAGACCATCTCTCAGAATAAGGTTCATACCTCCCTCTTTCCAGAGCGCAGAGAATGGGACCCGGCTCACATTTCCCTCTCCAAGAAAGCCGATTTAATTCTAATTGCGCCGGCTACCGCCAATATCATTGGTAAGCTCTCCTCGGGCCTTGCCGACGACCTTCTCACTACTACCGTTATGGCTGCCAAAGTTCCCGTTATCATTGCCCCCGCTATGAATGCCAATATGTATGATAACCCTGTTCTTCAGGAGAATCTGGGCAAGCTCAAGGGGTTGGGATATAGAGTCATCGAGCCCGAATACGGACTTCTTGCCTGTGGTGAGAAGGGAAAGGGGAGGTTGGCTAATATAGATAAAATTTTGAAAGAAGTGGAGAATGTCCTTAAAAGACTTAAAAGGTAAGAAGATATTAGTCAGCGCCGGTCCCACTGAGGAACCACTCGATCCAGTTCGTTTCATCACCAATCCCTCTACCGGGAGAATGGGCTTTGCCTTAGCCTCCACTGCTAAAAGGCGGGGAGGTGAGGTCATATTGGTCAGTGGTCCAACCAATCTTTCTCCTCCCCGAGGGGTGGATTTCATTCCGGTGAGAACGGCACTCCAGATGCGAAAAGCTATCTTTCAGAATCTAAGGGGAGTGGATGTCCTCATCATGGCCGCGGCCGTATCCGATTATCGGCCAAAAAAGATTTCAAAGCGTAAGATTAAAAAGGGAAGAGAAACTTTTCTCTTGGAACTGGAGCCAAATCCTGACATCCTCTA
>JAUWHM010000002.1 GCA_030605915.1 Nitrospirota bacterium
GCCCAGAACGTCCAGGTCTTGGATGCAGTGAGTGGAATTCGCAGTTGGGAGGAGACCACCCGTCAGCTAAAAGAAGGCTGGGCCAAGGATAAGCTTGAGATAAAGACGTCGGGCTGGAGGTTCGACGAACAGGTTGAGGTATGGAAAGGACCAAACGATAGAAAGAGTTGTAACAAAGAATCTTGCCATTTTAGAATGGATATGTTAGCATAGAGCAAAGCGGTAAGGAGACAATTTAAATGAAGGTATATAAGTGCGAAAAGTTACGGGATGTGGCCATTATCGCCCATGGCGGGGTAGGGAAGACCTCCTTAGTGGAGGCTCTTCTTTTTGCCTCAGGGGCTACCAGGAGGTTAGGCCGGGTGGATGAGGGAACGACAGTAAGCGACTACAGCCCAGATGAGGTGAGAAGGAAGATAAGCATTGATTCTGCCCTGGTCTATACTGAGTGGCAGGAGCACAAGATCAATATTATTGACACTCCTGGATATGCTGACTTCATCGGTGAGATGAACGGAAGCCTAAGGGTAGTTGATGCCGCCATAGTAGTCGTCTCAGCCGTGGGCGCAGTAGAAGTGGGAACAGAGAGAGTCTGGCATCATGCCAATGAGGAAGGCCTGCCCCGGCTCATCTTCGTCAACAGGATGGATGAAGAGAATGCCGATTTCTATTCTACCCTGGAGGCGATGAGGAAGGAGTGGGGAGGTAAAGTAGTTCCCATCCAGTTGCCAATAGGGGAGGGAGATGGTTTCCAGGGAATGGTGGACCTTGTAAAAATGAAGGCTTATCTTTACGGCAGTGAAGGCAGAAGGGAAGAGAAAGAGATCCCGGGAGAATTAGAGGGAAGAGCTAAGGAATATGGGGAGAAACTGACCGAGGCAGTGGCTGAGACCGATGATAACCTCCTTGAGAGATATCTTGATGAGGGCAGCCTCTCGGAGGAGGAGATGAGGCGGGGTCTTAGAGGCGCAGTTTTAAGTGGAAAGATTTTCCCTGTTCTTTGCGGTTCCGCCTACCGGTGTATGGGTGCCGAAGCCCTCTTAGGCGCAGTTACTGATTATCTGCCTTCACCGCTGGAGCGGCCGGCTATCTCTGGTAAGAAGCCGGGAACTGAGGAAGAGGAGAGAAGGGAGCCTGATCCGGATGCACCTTTCAGTGCCCTTGTCTTTAAGACGATTTTTGAACCTCACCTGGGAGTGCTCAGTCTTTTTCGGGTGTATTCCGGAAAACTTTCTTCTGGCTCCACCATCTATAATTCTAATAAGAGCACTGATGAGAGGATTGGTCAGATAATTTTTATGAAGGGGAAGGAGAGAGAGGAGCTATCCGAGGTTCAGCCGGGAGACTTAGCCGCCGTAGCCAAACTCAAGGAGACAGCTATCGGAGATACACTATGCGATGGGAAAAATCCCATCATTCTCCCTGCAATGAGTTTTCCTAAGCCGATGCTCTCCCTGGCTGTTAAGCCGAGGACAAAGAAGGATCAGGAGAAATTGACGGCGGCTCTGACTAAGATTCAAGGAGAGGACCTCACCTTTGAGATGCGTATGGATCATGAGTTGGGGCAGACCATAATCTCAGGGATGGGCGAACTGCATTTGGAGATCATCATCGATGAGCTGAGGGATAAGTTTGGAGTTGAGGTAGATGTGGAGAAATCTAAGGTAGCCTACCGAGAGACCATTCGCTTATCAACCAAGGCCCAGGGAAAATATAAACGGCAGTCGGGAGGCCGCGGTCAGTATGGCGATGTCTGGCTCGAAATAGAACCACTTCCTCGAGGAGAAGACTTTGAGCTCGTGAATAAAATCGTGGGAGGAGCTATCCCTTCTAAATATATCCCGGCCGTGGAGAAGGGAATAAGGGAGGCTATGCAGAAAGGAATCCTGGCTGGGTATCCTGTTACTGATATCAGAGTTACTCTCTTTGATGGAACATTCCATCAGGTAGATTCGTCTGATTTGGCCTTCCACATTGCCGGCTCCTTAGGTTTTAAGAAGGCAGTCTCGGAGGCTAAACCGGTTCTCCTGGAGCCAATAATAGAAGTGGAAGTAGTCGTCCCGGATGAATACTTAGGGGATATTACCGGAGATTTGAATAGCAGAAGGGGAAGGATTATGGGAATAGAAGTTAGGGGCAACAAGCAGTTCATAAAGGCGCAGGTGCCCCTGGCGGAAATGGACAGGTATTCAACTGAGCTTCGTTCCAAAACAAAGGGGACGGGAGCACATACCATGAAATTCTCTCACCATGATGAGGTGCCCCAGAGAGTGAGCGAAAAGATAATTGCTGAATCTAAGAAGGAGCAGCAATAGGGGAGGTGCTATTATGTCCGGGCATTCTAAGTGGGCTGGGATTAAGCATAAAAAGGCCTTAATTGATTCCAAACGAGGAAAACTCTTCAGCAAATTGATTCGGGAGATAACGGTAGCGGCTAAGCAGGGAGGAGGCAGTCCCGAGGCTAACTCTCGCTTGAGAACGGCTATCCAGACGGCCAAGGATGCCAATATGCCGGCAGAAAAGATGGAAAGAGCCATTAAGAAGGGAACGGGTGAACTTCCCGGCACCCATTATGAAGAGATGATTATGGAGGGTTACGGGCCAGGGGGGGTGGCCGTGATGTTAGAGATTATGACCGACAACAAGAACCGGACTGCTTCCGAGATAAAGCACCTGTTCTCCAAGGGGGGAGGGCATTTAGGTGAATCTGGATGTGTAGCCTGGTTGTTTCAGAAAAAAGGCCTAATTACTGTTAGCACAGATAAAAGCGGTGAGGAGGAACTCCTGGAAATCAGCTTAGAGGCGGGAGCGGAGGACTTGAAGAAGGATGGAGATGCCTTTGCCATTACCTCCAGCGTCAACAGTTTTCAAAAGGTGAAAGAAGCGATAGCTAAAGCAAATATAGAATATAATTTGGCTGAGATTACTATGCTTCCTCAGAATACAGTAAAGGTGGAAGGTAAGGCAGCCGGCCAGGTTCTCCGTCTGGTAGAGACCCTGGAAGAGCACGACGATGTCCAGCATGTCTATGCCAACTTCGATGTGCCGGATGAGATGCTG
>JAUWHM010000096.1 GCA_030605915.1 Nitrospirota bacterium
AAGCATCATTTCCGGCATGGGCGAACTTCACCTGGAAATACTTATCGAACGTCTCAAGCGGCAATTCAGCGTCTCTGCTGAGGTCGGTCACCCTGAAGTTGCTTACAGAGAAACCGGTGCCAGCACGGTTGAAGGCCAATACAAACATGCGAAACAAACCGGCGGACGGGGACAATATGGACACGTTTTCCTTCGCCTTGAACCATTGGAGCCCGGCAGAGGTTTCGAGTTCGCCAATGAGGTGAAAGGCGGACGTATACCGTCTGAGTACATACCATCTGTGGAAAAGGGCGTCATCAGGGCAATGATGAGCGGGCCGTACGCTGGATATCCTATCGTCGATATGAGAGTCACCGTTCTCGATGGCTCATCTCATAAAGTTGATTCGAGCGAATTTGCTTTCACTGAAGCTGCAAGGGTTTGCTTTAGAGAATTGTTCATGAAGTCCAGGCCTGAACTACTCGAACCAATCATGTCAATTGAGGTAATCGCCCCTGAGGAATACATGGGCGCGGTGTCAGGTTCGATTTGTCAAAGACGCGGCCGGATTGAGAGCATGGATGAACAAGGCGGGGCCAAGGTGATCAGAGGAATGGTGCCTCTGAGCGAAATGTTCGGCTACGCCAATGCTATTCGTACTCTCACACAAGGGCGCGGCAATTTCACAATGCATTTTGAGCGCTACGAAGCAGTGCCGTTCTCCCTGGCAGAAGAAATAATCAAGAAAAGGCGGGAAGAGGACAAGATCAGGTAATGATGGGGACGATTTCTTTCAAATCCCGATTGACGCAGCTCCGATGACTCGCACCGAATCCCGAAAATTCAAGGATTGTTTTAGGGAAACCCGATGAGGGGCAGGGAAAGAATGTCAGGTTGAGTGCGAAAACGCTGTCGCATTCAATAGTAGAACTATTGTCGCTAATAGTTGTTGTATGACCAAATGTCCGGGTCATAAGGAAACCTCTCAGAATTCTCATATATATGGTAGATTATTTGCTATGTCGAAGCCAGAAAACTATGGCTCTTATGCTGAAATTTTAGAATTATTCTCATTCAATTATCTTCGGCACCTTAAAATATTTCCCTTCCCTAACTGGAGCATTAGCTAAGACCTCCTCCACGGGGAGGGAAGGTTTGATCTTGTCCTCCCGCATCACATTCTTGAGCGGAACTACATGTGAGGTAGGCTCTGCCTTATCAGTATCCAGCTCATTTAGCTTCTCCACATATTCTAAGATTCTGCTTAGCTGCTTTCCAAACTTCTCCTTCTCCTCCTCGGTAAGTTTGAGGCGAGCCAGTTTAGCTACATGCTCCACATCCTTTTTCGTAATCTTCATCTCTTAAGCCTCCAGCGTATGTTCATAACATCTAAACCGTGTAAAGTTTCGGCATTAACCCTGAGCGGATTTTTTCTTGCCGCTGTGTCCTAAGAGGCTCTAAGCGGCAAGAAAACCCTCGGAGGCACGCTCCCAGGAGAAACTATATCTGTTACGAGCTCCATGCTTTGCATGGAGCGCCCCGAGGAATTCGCAGAATTCCCGGGACCAAAGTACCCGAAATCTCTTGCGAGATTTCAGGGTGTGCCGAGAATGAGCGAAGGGTTATGCCGAAACTTGATTATGTTAATCATCGAGCCAGGGTATTGCTCAGCCGTGCAAACTCCTCTATGCTCAGTGTCTCTGCCCGGCGGCGCCCATCTATCCCTGCCTCCTTGAGATGCCTGCGCAGTTTCTCTCTTCCAAAACCAAGATTAGCATAAAGTGCGTTCTCCAACATCTTCCTCCTCTGCCCGAAAGATGCTCTCACTAAGGAAAAGAAGAAATCTTCATCCTCCACTCTGGCTCTTGGCCCTTTCCATACAATCATCCTCACCAGAGCAGAATCTACCTTTGGTTCGGGAAAGAAGGCACGCTTCGACACCCAGGCAATTAGCTCCACCTCACAGTGATACTGACAGGCAATGGACAGCGCCCCATACTGCTTATTTCCTGGCTCAGCCACTATTCTCTCAGCCACCTCCTTCTGAACCATAATTGCCAGGAGTTGTATAATGGATTTCTGTTTAAGGAGATGCATAATAATGGGAGTAGTGATGTAGTATGGCAGGTTGGCTACTACTTTAATAGAAGCTGTTGGAGATTGAATGTCCAGTGGCTCAAGACCCGTTAGAAATGAATTTCTAAACGGGTCAAGGACATTCTTCAGATTGACTTTGAGAATATCTGCCTGGATGATTTCCACATTATTGAGCTCAGCTAAACGCTCCCTTAATATAGCACATAGCCTATCATCCAGTTCAATGGCCACTACCTTCTCGGCCAAATGGGCCAACCTCTGCGTTAAAATTCCTACCCCAGCTCCAACCTCTATTACCAGGTCATCCTTATTTAACTGGGCGGCCCTCACTACTTTGCTTAAAGTCTCCTCATCGTGCAAGACGTTCTGCCCTAAGCGCTTCTTCAACCTAACTCCATATTCTCTCAAAATGCTCTTGACCGGCTTATTTTCAATTCTCATCATTTAATCTCAATATATGCTCTTGCCCGTAGCTTCTTCACCCACTCCCGATACCTTTTATCCGCCTTCTCTGCAAAAAGGAGCCTTTCTATCTTGTCCTTTACCTCGGATAGCTCCTTCTGCCGGGCTGCTTTTCGCCCTTCCAACTTGATAATATGAAAACCGGCACCCGTCCTAATTAAGCCGCTGACCTCTCCCAACTCCATTTTGGACACAGCTTTTTCAAACTCAGGGAGCATCTCCCCCCGGGGAAGAAAACCTAATTTCCCTCCTCTCTCCCTATTGGGTCCATCCGAGTACTCCTTAGCCAGGAGAGAAAAGGCAGCCCCTTCTTTCAGCTTAGCCAATATATCATTCCCCCGGCGCTCTGCCTCTGCCCAGCTACTCTCCCCTTCTACCTTGAGCAGGATGTGGCTCAGTTCTACCTCCCCCGGTTCCTTAAATCTCTCCTTGTTCTCCTGGTAAAACCCCCTGATCTCTTCACCTCCCACTCGAACTTTGGACCTTATTCCCCAATCAATTAGCCGCTGCACCATAAGCTCTTCCTCAATCCTTTTCTTCAATCCCTGCAGGCTGAGGTTCTCTGCCTTCAAGGCCTCCCTAAACTCATCCTCAGAACTAAATCTCCCCTTGACCTCTTCCAGCCTTCTCTCTATCCTATCCTCCCTCACCTCAATATCCCTATTCTTAGCCTCCTGTAAGAGGAGTCTTTCCTCAATCAGCCGATCCAGGGCCTGCCATCGGGCCTCTTGCTTTCT
>JAUWHM010000023.1 GCA_030605915.1 Nitrospirota bacterium
AGGGACGGGAACTTTAGCTAAAAAGCGAAATTTTAGCTGATGGGAAGGTTTTTAGTGATGTAAAAAATGGGGCTTTGAACCTGCCGTATAAAGGGATGGTTTGAGAGGCGGGACGTCTACCCTTAACCCTCAAATCTCTTGTTTTTAGAGAAAATGGTTCGTATCCAATTTTGGGCCGATTTTTGCCAATTTGCGAGCGTCGGATATTAGGCGGTGTTGGTCTGCATGGCCTTTTTCCGAAACATGAGTATGAGTACACCGGCCACGAAACCAAAGATAACATCACCAGCATACATCCAAACTGGAAGTGCATATCTTATGCCACCCACGAGGCAGAAAAGGCCATAGCACAGTAACCCATACGCTGCAAGCAGCAACATCGCCCCATATTTGAGAGGATTTCGGGCAAGAATTATGAAGAATACTCCAATCAGCCCAACCACCGCCAGACATAGTCGAATCATATACACAATGATAGAGCTCGCAGCAGGGAACTGAAAACCGACCCATTCGCACAACGCAGTTATCGCCCTCCACGGAAGAGCAGCAAAGACAAAACTCAGCAGACAGAGTACACCGCAAACCCACAGTGTCACCTTTAAGCCTCTCATCTTTGCACCTCCTTTATACTCTTTTCCCTATGTTTACAGTATAGCATTTTCGTGCAGCTAAAGCCTTGTTATCACAGGAAATGGTTCGACTGTTTAATTCGGGTTATTATTTCAGCGACCGCCGTACAATATCATCTCCTTCTCCACCATCGTCCTTCAGATTCTCGCCAACGCTATAAACCATGAACCCTGGTTTCTCGTGACGATATAGAAAATCTCCACCGCTGAATGGGTCTTTCGGTAATCTCTCAAGAATTGTCGGACATAGTTCCTTCAGAGACTCAGGGTGGCTACCTTTCTCTTCCCCATATATTCTGATAGCTAACGCTAACTGCCAGATGCGAGCAATAGCTTCGCATTCAGTCCTGTCCCCCGCTAAGAATGCGAAACGTGACACCCACTCATGATTGACAAAGTAGCAATACCATGGAGGTCTTCTGGACCTGTATGTCGAAAGCCATTTTGCCTGCGCCTCCCTCGCCTCATGATACGGAAGTTTGTAGCATCGGATGTAATCCCGCTTCACTCGTAAGCCGTAAGCTATACACTTCTTTAGAATTGGACGCCCAAGCCAAGAAGAATAAAATCTCAGAATCAACTTCTGTCGGGGTGTCTCCCCAAGGTCATAGAGCTTAATTTCCCCTTTCAATATCCGCTCGGTCCGCTCTACATTCAGCAATTCCAGTTCGAGAGCGCGCACCAAAGGGAATTCGGCTCCATAACTCGTTATCTCTTCCAGCAAGGTGCGACAACTTGGCGAACCTGGTTCTCCCTGATCAAAGATAGTCTCCAGAGTTTCATACATTAGCTTTTGACAGTTTATCCTGATAAGTTGGGCAATGAGATTCGGCTCTGAGTATAAGATATTAGCAAAATGTAGTCCCACTCTGCAGGTCTCGACAGCTTCATCAGTTTTTCCATTCTCGCTTTCCATAACAGCTTTTAGCGATAGAGGTCTACAATTTAGATGTGCCATCCGCACATGTTTCATCTTATCAATATCATACTCAACTGGAATGCGACTCCTTTTACAAGAAGCAGCCTTCCTCAGCAATTCAAACGCTGCTTTTTCTTCCTCTTCTCCTAGACCAGACATTTTGAAGGCCTTGTTGTATAAGATGAATGCATTTTCTCCATCCGGCACCGGAGGGGGTGAGAAAGTAGCTAACGACATTGGACATCCCGAATCCTTAATTGCTGCAAATTCCTGCTCAAGCTCTTTATGGGCAGAGCAATTAAGAATAGTCCGGAATATTACTCCGGCCACCAACAGAGCAATCAAAACTGATACAACCCTTTTCCAAATCGCTTTCTTCATCATTCCCTCCCCTCACACATTATGAGCTGTTCTCCCACAGTCTGGTTCGACTGTTCAAATTGACGCAATTTAGCAACGTCAGCTCATCATCCCGAAAATCAACAGATCCGTCCCCATAGTCGACAGGACGCAATGGTTGGGCAGACTAGCCCTTTGTCATATGACCACGGACGAACTTTTGTATGGCGTCTACAACCTGTTTTTTGAATTCCGATGGGCTTTGCGCTACCCACACCGTGAAATTGTACAGTTCTTGGGAATTGGCTCTGAGCCATTTGTTATTGCTATTCAAGAACACAAGTAAGGTAGTTATGGCAATTCTCTTGTTACCATTCTGGAAAGGATGGTTCTTGATCATAAGGTAAAAGAGAATGCTGGCCTTGGCAACAAGCGATGGATACAAATCTTTCCCGGAGAACTTCTGAAACGGGGTGACCACACAGCTTTCAAGCACATTTGGGAACCGGGTAGAGAAATCGGGTATTGGCTCGTCGAAAGACAGATGCTCCTTTGCGAGGCGGAAGGCAAGGTATTCTACATCTGATATTGAGATGATTCTCATTCTTTGCCCAGTTGTTTCAATACTTCTCCGTATTCCTTCACGATCCTGCGCACTGCGGTGTCAATCCGCTTCTTTCCTTTCTCTGTTACTCTCTTACCAAGGATGCTGGCAACAGTCCTGTCAGTGATGACGTAAGTCTTGCCTATCTTTATGGCAGGAATCTGTCCTTTCTTGACCCGTTTGTAGATTGCGATGCGACTGACTCCCAGTAGTTCCGCCAGCCGAGGAATCGTTATGTGTTTTTCGTCAACCATGGCTTTCTCCCGCAATAATGGTGTTAAGTTAGCTGTCATAAGTTAACATATGTTAACCAGAATGTCAAGAGTTAACACGCATTTGTATTCGATTTTGAGCTGATAAAATCAGGAATCTTTTGTGCTTGCGGAAGCCTCGTTTTCAACAAGGCCGATTTGGCCACATTTTGGGTCTCATAAGGCCTTGGAATTCGGTGGCTTAGCGCTCCGAAATGGCTCGTTATTAGCCAGTAGGATACCCTTTAATCTCGGCACGAATGTTCTCTCTGAATGCCTTTCCTGCCTAGGCTTAGCACCAGACGTTTTGTGCCAAATTGGGCAGTTGGAAAATAGGGCCTAAAATGCATGTCTAAAAGGCAAGTTCTTTTCCCACAAATCCTTTCAAGGTGCCTTTTAATGGTTCGCCCTGCACCCTGAAATTTCAAAGAAATTTCGGGTACTTTAGTCCTGGAAATGCTCTGCATTTCTCAGGGGACTTTGGCCTCGATAGTCCTTCCCCGGCGTAAACCAGGATTTAGCATGAAAGAAAGGGCAGCCCAGATATTGCTGATGGTCTCTTTAGCCGCTAAAGCTATTCCTCCTAATATGGCTAATGAGACTAAACCCCAGATGGTTTTAGTAGTTATCTGTTCCATTCTATTTCTCCTGCTTAGAATCTATGCTTAAATGTTACCCTGACTGCCTCTTGCTCAGTATCGTTCTTCTCGTCGTAATCTGTATATCTGTATTTGAAATCTATTGATAAGGCTAAGTCTCCATCTTTAAATAATTTCTCACCAGATAGCTTAACATAGTATCTTTCCTTATCCTTGCTTGAATCGTTGAAGTCATAGAAATTCCCCTGTAAGGAGAGGGAAGCCTTCCAGGCTTTCTTTCTCTGGTAGGCGACTTTGATCTCGGCTGTTTCCTTCTGGTAATCGTTGCCTGCCTTCAGGGCATACTCTACATCCTTGTGCTGACCAAGAAGATTAAGGACAATTCTGTTCTTTTCATCGTCAAGTATTTTGTATGCCCAGGTATTCTTGATATAAAAACCACGATGGTCTAAGTCTGCTGTGAGGTAGTCTTTTTTGAAGTATTGATATTTTAAGTCTATCTTTAGTCTTGGGGTGATTTTGTGCACGGTCCTGGCGCCGTATAGCCAATACTCATAGTCGTAATCTTCGTCTCTTTCCTCTTCTTCCTTGGTATCCCTCTCACCCCAGCCTGATCTGGTGGTAATTTTATAGACCCAGGGAAGGTCAAAGATATAATCAAAACCTGCCTGGAGATTATGTTTAGTCCTTTCCCTGTTTATCTTTTTCTCCTCAGTGGTCTCTATCTTGTAAGAGGAAGTAAGCATTAATCTTTTCTCCCAGAGATATCTCTTCCCTCCAATCTTACCAAAGGCCTTAAGTTGGTCCTTTTCTCCTGCCTCTAAATAATCGAAATTATTAATCCCGGCTGTTAGATTGGCCGTATAGAGACCCTTTCTCTTAAAAGTGAGGGAAGGGGCGACCCTGATCTGGTCATATTCGCTTCCTGGCGTATTGTCATAACGCTTCTCTTTATATTTCAGTTTAAAATTGAGTTTCAAGGACTCTTCCTTGAGGTCCCTGATGTAATAGGACCAATTGGTCTTAAATATTCTGGAGATGCTATCAAGGGAATCCTTTGATTTGTAATCTTTGTCGTAGATAAAGGAGCTTATATCGTAACTTAGCCGAGGACATACTTCCTGTTCAAACTTGAGATGGTAGTTCTGGTAAGTATAATCGTCATCAGTGTCCTCTTCATCATAATCTTCAGCCGTAGACTTCTTGCCCACCTCAGCATAGCCACTTAAGGTAAAATCATCTGCTATAGCCAGGGAGGGCAGGATTAGAAGCCCAATAAGAAGAATCTTCCATTTCACTTTCATCAGCATCTTACAACAGGGTAGGTTTTTCGTCAAGTCCCCTCTTCCAAAATTTCCTCTCTTTCTTTTCAGCCGAAGCTGTGCTAAAATACATAAGACTCCTTAAATACCTACATTTTATTGGTCGCACAGATTTTGTGGAAATGTATTGGTTATGAGAAAGCGCCTTATTCTCGCTATATTGGTAAGCGGCTTCAGCGGTATCGTTGCCCAGATATTGCTCCTCAGAGAATTATTGGTAGCTTTCTACGGCAATGAATTATCCATCGGGGTCATACTTGCAAACTGGCTCATCTTAGAGGCCTTTGGCTGCTTCTTTTTAGGGAAAGGGATTGAGCAATTCAGGAGAAAAACCGAGGCATTTGTTGGTCTTTTACTTCTCTTTTCCCTCTTCTTCCCCTTAGCAATTTATTTAACCAGGGTTCTAAAAGAGCTGATCGGAGTTATCCCTGGTGAAGGTTTAGGGCTATGGCCCATCCTATACTCCTCCTTTCTTATTCTTCTTCCCGTAAGTCTTCCCCACGGCGCATTATTTACCTTCAGTTGTAAGATGTATAATTCTGCTTCGGTCCTAAAGGACGTCCCCCTGAGGACAGAGAATCCTGAAGATGCTTCTTCAATCGGCAAAGTTTATATCTACGAAACTCTGGGTACAATTGCTGGAGGGATTGCCTTTACCTACCTTCTCATTCCTTATTTTCATTCCTTCCAGATTGCCTTTGGTGTGGCGTCATTAAATTTTATCCTGGCTATGCTTCTACTGGGGCCTTTCTGGCGACAGAGACAAATGCAAATCGCTAAAATCATGTACATAGCATCGGCAGCCTTTTTAGTCTTATACACTTATCTCATCTTCAGTCCAGAAGCAGATAGGATTCACCACCTTTCCATAAGGCAGCAATGGAGAGGACAGGAGGTAGTCCATTATCAGAATTCTATATACGGTAACATCGCTGTTATTCAGGAGCATGAACAGTATACCTTCTTTTCCAATAACATCCCTATTATCACCACCCCCGTTCCGGATATAACCTTTGTGGAGGAGTTTGTTCACCTGCCCATGCTCTCTCACCCCAATCCAGAGGAAGTGCTGGTTATCAGTGGCGGTGCCGGAGGAGTGATAAATGAGATATTGAAATACCCGGTAGAGAGGGTTGACTACGTTGAACTCGACCCCTTATTGCTAAAAGTAGTCAAGAAATTTCCCACTCCACTTACTCAAGCCGAGCTCACCGATCCCAGGGTAAACATCGAATACATGGATGGCAGGCTCTTTATCAAAAGGACTCCTCATAAATACGACCTTGTTCTGGTTGGTCTTTCTTCTCCATCAGACTTACAGGCAAACAGGCTTTTTACTGTGGAGTTCTTCTCTTTAGTTAAGAAAACCCTGAAAGAAAAAGGTATACTGGTTATTACTTCACCCGGCTCCTTAACCTACTTAAGCGAGGAGTTGAGGAATCTCAACGGCTGTATTATTAATACGCTCAAAGCTGTCTATCCTTATGTGAGAATAATCCCGGGAGATTTTAATCTCTTATTAGCTTCCACCTCTAAAGACATCACCACAGTTAACTCCACTCTACTTAGCCAGAGGCTGAGCGAACGCAGACTAAAGGTGAGCCTTTTAACTCCGGCCCACATTGAGTATCGGTTAGACCAAAGATGGCTGGACTGGTTTTTGACTTCCCTCAGAGGTGCCGGAGAGGAGCTCAATCAGGATTTCCTCCCTTTAGGGGTTTTCTACAGCCTCGCTTATTGGAATGCACTTTTTTCTCCCTATATGCGGGGGCTGTTTAGATGGTTTGGTGAGGTGAACTTGAGGCTGTTCGTTATCCTGCTTTCTGTATTTACCCTGGTCTTTCTGAGCATTCGTTTTAAAGTGACAAGGTTTTCTAATCTAAGCGTTCCCTTTGCCATCGCCGCTACGGGCTTTGCCGGGATGATATTTGACTTAACTTTAATCTTTACCTTTCAGACACTTTACGGGTATGTCTATCATAGAATAGGACTTTTAGTGACCGCCTTTATGGTTGGGGTAGCAGTGGGAAGTTTGGTAATGACTTCCCTTTTAAAACGAATTAAGCGAGATTTTGCCTCGTTTCTGAAAACGGAGATAGCCATAATTCTTTTTTCGGGAACACTGCCGATGATATTTCTCCTCTTCCATCCCTACTTAGACCATCCCGCCGTGTTCTTTCTTTTACAAATAGTCTTTTTGTTTTTGTCATTTCTTTCCGGTCTTCTAATTGGTGCGCAGTTTCCTTTGGCCAACAAGATATATTTAAAAACTTCTTCAAGCCTGAGTGGTACCGCTGGTTTGCTCTATGGAGCCGACCTTTTCGGCGGCTGGGTCGGTGGTATCCTTGGAGGGGTGGTGCTGTTGCCGGTTCTGGGACTGGTAAGAAGCTGCATAATTGTAGTTGTGCTTAAGGTATGTAGCCTCATCTTGGTTGCCGCATCCAGATAAGGGAAGAAGAAGAAAAAAATCGCAAGGGGGTTGACAAAGAAAACTTGTTGTGGTAATATAGTGCTACGATATTGAAAATCGTAATACTTAACATGTCAAAGTGAGTGGCTCGAAAGAGGTTTGCTTTTGCTATGGATAAGACAATCCGCTTTGGAGTATCCCTCAAAGAGGAACTCCTCAGTAAATTCGATAAGTTCATCAGAGAAAGGGCTTACCCCAATCGCTCTGAGGCAATCAGGGATTTAATCAGAGAACATTTAGTCAAGAGGGTATGGGTAAAGGGCGAAAATGTGGCCGGCGTCATCACCCTTGTCTATGACCATCACAAAAGTGAGTTGGTAAATATCGTAACCGATATC
>JAUWHM010000149.1 GCA_030605915.1 Nitrospirota bacterium
ATTGAAATAGCTCGGGAAATAAATCTGCGCTGGCTCAAGGGTAAGGCAAGAGTAGGAATCACGGCCGGTGCTTCCACTCCGGACTGGGTAATTGAGGAAGTAATGAGGAAACTTAAAACATAGCTAAAAATAAAAACGAAGGAGGTAGCAAGAGATTATGGAAGAAAAGGAAAAAAAAGAAGTATCTGAGGATATGAGCAAGCTCTATGAGAAGACCTTTAAGCATATCGCTGAAGGGGAGCTCGTCAAGGGAAAGGTCGTCGGGGTAAGCGACAGGGAAGCATTGGTTGATGTCGGATTTAAATCGGAGGGAATCATTCCTTTGAGAGAGTTCGGGAAGGCAGTTGAGGTTGGGGACGAAGTGAGTGTGTTATTGGAGAAGGTTGAGGATAAGGAAGGCAGAATAGTTCTGTCCAAATGGAAGGCGGATCGACTTAAGGATTGGGAGAAGGTATCGGCGGCCTTCCACGAAGGCAAAATAATTGAGGGAACGATAAATAAGCAAGTTAGGGGTGGATTCGATGTAAATGTTGGGGTGGAGGCTTTCCTGCCTGCTTCCCAGGTAGCCACTTATTCAACCAGAAACCTCCATCAGTTGATCGGACAGAAACTCCCTTTTAAGGTCATTAAATTAAATAGACGCCAACGCAATGTGGTCATCTCTCACCGGATAATTAAGGAGGAGGAGGGAAAGAAAAACAGGGAAAAAATTCTTTCTGAGTTGGAGAAAGGGCAGTTGCGTAAAGGAAGAGTAAAGAACATCACCGACTTTGGTGCCTTCATTGACCTGGGAGGGATAGATGGTCTCCTGCACATAACCGATATGTCCTGGGGAAGAGTTTCCCATCCATCCGAGGTCTTAGCTATGGGAGATGAGATTGAGGTAGTCGTCCTGGACTTCAATAAAGAGCAAGGGAAGATTTCCCTGGGTCTTAAGCAGAAGACTCCCAATCCCTGGATGAGCGTGGAAGAAAATTATCCAGTTGGCTCTAAGATGAAGGGCAAGGTGGTGAACATCACTGCATACGGGGCCTTTGTCCAGTTAGAGAAGGGAGTGGAGGCTTTAGTTCACATTTCGGAGATGTCCTGGACCCGGCGCCTCAATCACCCTTCTGATATGGTAGCTATGGGGGATATTATAGAAGTAGTAGTCTTAAGTATAGACAAGGAGAATCAGAAGATCTCCCTGGGAATGAAGCAGGTTGAGCCCAATCCCTGGGAACGGGTGAAGGAGCGCTACCCGGTGGAAACGAGGATAGAAGGCCGCATTCGCAACCTGACTGATTATGGAGCATTCATCGAATTGGAGGAAGGAATAGATGGTCTTATCCATGTCTCTGATATGTCCTGGAGCGGGAGAGTTGGCCATCCCTCAGAAATCGTCAAGAAGGGGGAGAAGGTAGAAGCGGTGGTCTTGGAGGTGAACCCGGAGAACAAGAAGATTTCCCTGGGAATGAAACAGCTCACTCCCAATCCCTGGCTGACCGTGAGTGAGAGATATAAACCAGAGCAGTTGGTTAAGGGTAAAGTCACCAAGCTGACCAACTTCGGAGTCTTCGTTGAATTGGAGAAGGGAATAGAGGGGTTAGTCCACGTCTCTGAGTTATCTAAGGAGCCTGTCTCTAAGCCGGAAGAGGTAGTCTCTCTGGGGCGAGAGGTGACGGCCAAGGTAATCAGGGTGAGCCCGGAGGAGAGACGGATCGGCTTAAGCCTTAAAGAAGTAAATCAATAGGGCATAAAATAATAATGAAGAATTGAGCGAATCTGAGATTAAGCGTAACTTAAAGCATTGGATAACAGGGTTTACTTTCCAGATGCGGTCAGGGCGGCTGCCCCTAAGATACCGGCATTTTTAAGCTTTGAGATTTCTATTCTAACATCCCCTGGAGGAAGTATACCACTCATCCTTCTATACTTCTTTATCGCTTTTTCCACCAGCCTCTTCCACCTGATTCCCATCTTGCCAGCTATTACTACTATTTCCGGGTCGAAGGCTTGAACTGCATTGCGTATCCCCTCGGCTAAGGCGTGGGCGGTCTCATCTTCGATCTCGAGGGCTAGTTGGTCGCCTTCGTTCGCCGCCATTGCTACATGCTCAGCCTCAACATATTCAACTTTCTCATCGTCTGATTTGGATTGGAGCTGTAGATTTTGTAAAATTGGGTCCTTCTCCACCATCTCTATGATCTTACTCTTTCTCCCCTGAGCCAGTATTTTCTTAACCCTCTCTCTGGCTATATCCCTAACCGCAGTAGCTGAGGCATGGGCCTCCAGACAATCAGGGTGGCCGCAGGTGCACTTTCGGCTTCTCCTTCCTGGCGGCAAGGCTATGGTTATGTGTCCTAACTCAGCTCCTCTGAGCTTGTGTCCGGTAATCTTTGTCGGAGTACCTGCCCTGGGATGGGTGTGAATTACTCCACCACCCACACCAGTCCCCAGCGTATAAACTACTAAATTATGACCGGCCTTCCCCCAGCCACCGAAGATTCTTTCCCCGTCAGCCGCCGCATTGGCATCGTTATCAACGAAGGTATGCAGACCCAATTCTTTCTTAATAATCTCTCCTACTGCCAGGCCTTTGAACCCGGGCAGGTTATGAGCCTCACCAATCGCTTCATTATAACCATCCCAGGAAGGACAGCCAATTCCAATTCCTTTAAATTGAGACTTTCGCTTCCAGCACTCGCGCTTGCAGCACTCGTAAGACGTGTAAGACGTGTTGAGGCGGCTCTCCTCAATCAACTCCTTTATTGTATTTATCAACCTCTTAATGAACTGAGCTGGGCCGGAGCCTGCATTCGTTTCCATCTCCTTCTGATGGATTATTTTACCGGAAGAAGTAACAATTCCCAATTTGACCGTTGTGGCTCCGATGTCTATTCCAACGCTTGCAGCACTCGC
>JAUWHM010000166.1 GCA_030605915.1 Nitrospirota bacterium
CAAAAACCACGTTGTGAGGCGGCAGTTTTTCGTATTTCATAAATTCAGGCAGGCGGTCGTGCGCTTTGGTAAAACCAGCCTCTTTATTAAAGGCCCATTCTCTTTTCATGATCTCGCCCCCTATTCTACTCACATCGTCGACCGTCCACCTACTGCCCAGTACGCCATTACAGGTTTCCACGATTCCCTCCAACCCCTCGGGGATATCCGTAGTGGCGAAGGTGACAAAAATGCAATACCCGGTGGCGTCAACAAAGGCAACGGCGTATTGGAAATTACGGGACAGCTCGGCCTTTTGCGTGTCAAAAGGATCAAGGTTTCCGCCCACACCAAGTATTTCCGAAGCAACTGTATAGCCGGCGGTGTGATCAGCGCCCATACTGGAAGTAGCGTAGGTCACACCAATCCCCTTGATCGCCCGCGGCTCATAAGCGGGCATGCCCTGCCCTTTAGCAGTAGGGCAGCGCACTACGCCGAACACCCTGGCTGTGACCTCTGCCCCGTTGCCCAGAACATGGCCTAAAGGCGTGGCCTTACCAATCTCCTGCATCAACTCCACAGCCCTTTTTTATCGCCGAACTCTACCAGCCCGGCCTCCATGGCTACACCCAGGGTCACTCCGGCTTCAATAGTATCCAGGCCATAATCATTGCATAGCCTGATCAATTCACCTGTAGTGTCCAGGTCATCAATACCGCAATTAGCGCCAAAGGCCCAGACTGACTCATACTCCTGAACAGAAACAAGTTCGGTCCCGTCTGTCCGGGGATAGATATTGGAGCACTTGATAATACAGCCGGGCAAACAATTATGCCCGGTCTTACCCACACCACCCCGTTTTTCACAGGTCTCTTTTATGGCCTCGCCCGAGATCTTAGCCGCTCCCTCAAAACGTCCCTCGCGGAAATTGCGGGTGGGTAAAGCCCCTGCTTCATTGATGACATTGACCAGACTGGCTGTGCCGTAGGTGTTAAGTGTGCCGCCCGGTTTAGTAATGTCATGAGTAAGTAAGGCCTCCGTCAGTTTTTTACGGCCTGCATTAAAAACATCCTTGTTCACTATTTCCACGCCGGGCGCGCCGCTATCATCAATGACAATAGCCTTGAGCCCTTTAGAACCCATTACAGCTCCCAGGCCGCCCCGGCCGGCATAGCGGCTGGGACTGTTTTCAGTATCATTAACGCAAATACCGGCGCCGGCCATCAAATTCTCTCCAGCCACACCAATACCGATAATAGCCGCTTTTTTATCAAATTCATCTAAAAGGAGAGGATAAATTTCATAAAGCCCTTTACCTGTGAATTTTTCAGCTGGTAACAGCCTGGCTTCGTCTTTATTCAGCTTAAGAAGCCAGAATTTACCTTTCTCTTCCGGCTGTCCCTCCACTACAATGGCTTTAATCCCCAGGCGAGCCAGCTTCTGAGAGGCCATACCGCCGGAGTTGCTCTCTTTAATGGTTCCGGTCAGGGGCGATTTACTACCCACTGAGATGCGACCTGAACTGGGAGCAGATGTGCCGGTAACGATACCCGGAGCAAAAACAAGTTTGTTATTAGGGCCCAGAGGATGGCAGTCCGGCGGCACCTCATCACAGACAATACTGGAAGTCAACCAGCGCCCGCCCATTAGTTTGTATTTATCCGGCACACCCACCAATCTGGCTGTCTGATCAGTCATATTCACACGCAATATTTTATTCATCTCCAACTCCTTCTTTTGATCTTACTATTTATACTACACCTTATTGGTCAACGTCATGCCAATTCCTATGTTTTCAATTTAGAGCGCCTGGCGATAGATCTGAGCTACCTCATCTTCGAGAATAGGCCTGGGATTTGCGGGGATATGACTGCTTTTCATCGTATCCCGGGCCATATCATTAATCTTATCTTCTTTTACCCCTACATCGGATAGTCTGGTAGGCGCTCCAATATCCCGGACCAGTTTTTTAACAGCGTCTATTAGTTTTCGGGCGCCGTCCTGTTCTGATAAACTGTCCGGATCTTCATCCATGGCCCGGGCCATATCACAGTAGCGTTTATCAGCATATCCGAAATTATAGTCAAGTCCGTGGGGCAGAAGGATAGTATTGGCAATCCCGTGAGGTACATGAAAAAAAGCCCCCAGCGGAAGAGCCATAGCATGTATAATCCCAAGCCTTGATGTGCCAAAGGCTATACCGGCAATATTAGCCGCGTACAACATATTGGCCATAACCTCAATATTGTTTGAGTTTTCTATAGCCGGACTGAGATTTTTTTTAATAAGACGAATGGCTTCCAGGGCCAGGGCCCTTGACTGTAATGTTGAGTTTTTGGATATATAAGATTCCATAGCATGCGTAAGAGCATCAATGGCTGTGGGTAAAAGCACACTCCTGGGAATACCGACAACAAGAGCAGGATCCAAAAACGCGGCTTTGGGAGCCAGGTCATCTCCGTAAAGTATAAATTTATAATTTGTGTCGGTGTTTGTAATGACCGCCCCAAATGTAACTTCACTGCCTGTGCCTGTTGTTGTCGGAACGGCAAATAATGGCAAAGGAGGTTTTTTATACTGATTAAGGCCTTCATAATCAGCAGAAGACCCGCTGTTATTGGCTATAACGGAAATACCCTTGCCGGCATCTATGGGGCTTCCCCCTCCTGCGGCAATAATTAAATCGCATCCCTTTTCCCGGGCAAGAGCGCCGCCTTTATCGATCGTTTTTACCGAAGGATCCGGTTTGACTTCATTGAAAATAATGACTTCCAGTTTGTTCTCATCTATATGTTTTAAGATACGCTCTATGATCCCGGCTTTTTCCAGACCTTGGTCTGTTACAAGAAGCGCCTTTTTAGCGCCTAAGATCTCTGCCTCGGACATAATCTGCTCACAGACATTTTCACCCATGAGCACTTTTGTTCCCATCCCGAATTTAAAAAAAGTCATTTTTGTGCCCCCTTTAGTTTTTATGTATTTTTAAAGATGCCGTCTACGCATCCCTTCATTAATTGTATTGCAAACGGTAATGGTCTGTGTTTAAAAAAATTAGTCTTCTTTCCAGAATCTTTCAACAACAACTTTATTTTCAGTATAGAAGTTGAAAGCAGGTTTACCCTGCATCTTGATATCACATATCATGGAGTCGTCCATACCGCCAAACGGCAGGAATGGTACAGGCGCGGGGATACCCACATTTACTCCGATCATACCGCAATTCGCTTCCAGTTTGAATTTGCGGGCATAATAGCCGTTCTGGGTATAAATAGAACAAGCATTAGCATACTGATGGTCATTGATTATTTTAATTGCTTCATCAAGACTATTAACCTTAAGAATAACCACTACTGGAGCAAAGATCTCTGTTTTATGGATCTCCATACCGGGTTTAACATCAGTAAATACAGTAGGGCCTACAAAATAACCATTGTCTGAGCCGGGTATTTTGATATCCCGGCCGTCAAGGGCGAGGGTGGCTCCCTCCTTGATGCCTGTTTCAATCATCTTATGAATAAATTCTTTTGATTGCGCTGTAATAACCGGTCCCATAAGCATGGGCTCTTCAGCTACTTTAGGATCAAGAGGATCGGCCACTATGAATTTCTTTGCATCTTCAATAAATTTTTCCGAAACCTTCTTGTACATCTCATCGCCGATTGCCATGATAGCCGAAGAAGCCATGCATCTTTGCCCGGCGCACCCGAAACAGGAAGTGCTCATATTGCGGATAAGTTCGTCCATTTTAACATAGTCAGGCATAACCACCAGATGGTTTTTGGCGCTGCCCATGGCCTGGTAGCGCTGATTGGCCTTAGCGCACTTTTCGGCAATAATCCGGCAGGTAGCGGACTTGCCCACAAAGGACACACCATTGACATCAGGGTTGTCTATGAAAGCCGAAGCCGCAGTCTTATCACCGTTTACCATGTTAAACACTCCGGGCGGAAGTCCGAGCTGGTCTATATACCGGGTCATAACCTCCATGGTCAGAGGGGTCAGTTCAGAAGGTTTGATTATAAAGGTATTGCCTGTTACCAAGGCGTAGGGAATGAACCAGAACGGGGCCATGGCCGGAAAATTAAAAGGTGTTATGGCCGCAAAGACCCCTATGGGAAGATGGATTACTTCACCGTCAATACCAGCGGCGCAGCCGATAAGTTTGTCCCCCTGCTGGAGCATGGGCGCAGCGCAGGCGACTTCTATATTCTGGAAAACACGTTTCATTTCAGCCCGGGCATCCGGCAGGGATTTCCCCATTTCTTCCGCAAGCACGCGACTGATCTTTTCCTCGTTTTCCTGCAGGATCCTGCGCAGAGTAAACATGTAAGCTACACGTTTGGTAACAGGTGTGTTTGACCAGCCTGGAAAGGCGGCCCGGGCCGCAACAACTGCCCGTTCAGATTCAGCCTTTGTGGATAAGGGCACTTTAGCTATTATTTGGCCATTACTCGGGTTCTCAATATCCAGACAACTATCACACTCAGCATCTATCCATTTCCCGTTAATATAATTTTTTACTGTTCTTACACCGGTCATATTACTTTCCTCCCTCTTTTTTAATATTCCGAGACATACATGTTAGCGTTGAATTTTTATTACTATAAGTTTAACATCAAAAAAATACGTGTCAAGCCAAAAAAAATTCAGAAACAGCCTGAAGATTATTCAGCTTACTTACTCAACCAACTGATTACATTTTACTACCCTCGCTGGAACTTGTCAATTCCTCAATTCCCCAATGTCAAACCTTTTTCTTTTGACCGATGACCGGTTAGATAGTATAATACCCCCAAGACTGGGATTGCAAAAATCAAAAATTATTTGATTTGTCCGAACGAAGTGAGGGTTATCTGATGGAAGAGGAAGGCAAGGTCGCTGAAGACAAGGATGCCATTACGCTATATTTGAAGGAGATACGGAGTGTTTCCCTCCTCACTCCTGAGGAAGAATTGAAGCTGGCCAAGAAGGCAAGGCGCAGCCGCGAGGCTCGGAAGAGATTGATACAGGCAAACCTGAGATTGGTAGTTAGTATCGCCAAAAGGTATCTTCGACTGGGGTTGCCCCTGCCTGATTTGATAGAGGAAGGTAATTTGGGTTTAATGAAGGCATCTGAGAAATACGACTATCGTAAGGGTTACCGGTTCAGCACTTATGCTTCCTGGTGGATCAGGCAGTTTATTACTCGCGCTCTTGCTAACCAGGGAAAGATCATCCGTCTTCCCTTGCACATGTGCGAGACGATTAGTAGGTGGAGGAAGGTTAATCAGCACTTAGCTCAAAAGTTGGGTCGCAAGCCAAGGGTAGATGAGATAGCCAGGGAGATGGAGCTCAGCCCGGATCGGGTTAGGAAGATTGAGGAAGTGGTCACCAAACCAAGTTACCTCGATGCCCCCTTGGATGAGGAGGGGGTAAGGCAACTGATTGACCTCATGGGGGATGAGGATGCTCTCTCCCCGGCTGATGAGGTAGCCGATCTCATCGAGCATGAGAGGATCATTTCTCTCTTGAGTCGCCTCCCTCAGAGAGAAGCAGAAGCATTGAAGTTACGGTTCGGGTTGGGTGATGGAATTTCCCGCACCTTAGAGGAAACGGGAAAGGAGTTGGGAGTTACCCGGGAGAGAGTCCGCCAGATAGAGGTTTCAGCCAAGAAGAAGCTCAAGGATCTGCTCCTGGAGGAAGATAAGGAGTATTTGGAGAGATGAAAGACCTTAAGTCGAAGATTAGAGATGTTCCCGATTTCCCTCGGAAAGGGATAGTCTTTAAGGATATCACCACTCTCCTCAAGGATGCAGTTGCCTTCCGGGAGGCAATCGATAAATTGGCAGAGCGATATGGGGAGAAGAAGATAGATATAGTGGTTGGGGTGGAAGCCCGGGGATTTATAATCGCAGGTCCGCTTGCTTACAAGTTAGGTGCAGGCCTGGTTCCTATTCGAAAGAAGGGAAAACTCCCCGCTGCCACTATCCGAGCCTCCTACCAGTTAGAATACGGCCAGGATGAGCTGGAAATACACCGTGATGCTTTTGGGAGAGGAGACCGAGTGTTAATTATAGATGACCTATTAGCTACGGGAGGGACCAGTTTAGCCGCAGCGGAGCTGGTGAAGGGATTAAAAGGGGAAGTGGTCGAGTTAGCCTTCCTCATTGAATTAACTTTCTTAAAGGGCAGGGAAAAATTAAAGGGATATCCGGTATTCTCCTTAATTAAGTATTAAATAGGGACAGCGCCCATTTTTT
Organism: Nitrospirota bacterium; assembly: GCA_030605915.1. Lineage (GTDB taxonomy): Bacteria > NPL-UPA2 > NPL-UPA2 > NPL-UPA2 > JAGMAN01 > JAGMAN01. Next base: position 6,219 of record JAUWHM010000166.1, read on the forward strand.
CTCTCCCTATCCTCTAATCTGGGACATGGTTTCCCTGAGGGCCTGATATTTTTGCCTGGGCTTCTTCTCTATTGCTTCCATATTCTGTGCGCCTTTACGCTCTTTTTATCCCCAAGTAAAAAATTCTTGACAAAAAATTTGACTTTGGTATAAAAATAATATCAGAATTATCAGTGCCAGTAAGTTTTTAACCGCCTTTGTATGATTATAAAAGGATGCATATACAGAAGAGTTTATCTCACCTTTTGCCTCTGGTCTCCAGACCAGCCCGCTATATTGGTAATGAGTGGAATAGCGTCCATAAGGACCACCGTAAACAGGCAGTTAAGATAGCCCTGGCTTTCCCTGATGTCTACGAAGTAGGTATGTCCCATCTGGGATTGTCTATCCTTTACCATCTCCTCAATGCGCAGGAGGGAGTAGTAGCTGAACGCACTTTTTCGCCTTGGGTGGACATGGAGAACTTGATGCGGGAGAGGCGAGTTCCCCTCTTCAGCCTGGAATCCCATTTACCCCTTAAAGAATTTGACATCATTGGATTTACCCTACCTTATGAGCTGTGTTACACCAACATTCTCAATATGCTTGATCTGACTGGTATTGCCCTTCAGTCCAGGGAGAGAGATTTTCCTTTAATTATAGCCGGTGGAATTGGGGCATTCAACCCTGAACCATTAGCTCCGTTCATTGATGCCTTCGTCCTGGGGGATGGTGAGGAAGTTATCCTCGAGATTGTGGAACGATGTAAGGGTCGGAAGATTAGAGGTTCCAAGGAAGAGCTGCTCAGAGACTTAGCCAGGTTAGAAGGTGTTTATGTGCCATCATTTTACGATGTCAGTTATAATGAGGATGGAACGATTAAAGCGGTAAAACCTAAGGAGGCAGGCGTTCCCTGTAAAGTGAGAAAGCGGGTAGTGGCTGACCTGAACCAGGCCTTCTATCCAACCGCTACTATTGTTCCTTACTTGGATATCATTCATGACCGGGTTACCTTAGAGGTCATGAGAGGATGTGGTCGAGGGTGCCGTTTCTGCCAGGCCGGGGTTCTCTATCGTCCGGTGAGGGAGAGAGAGGTCAAGCTTCTGACGACCTTGGCCGAGGAATCGGTTAAGCGAACCGGCTATGGGGCGGTCTCCCTCTCCTCTTTAAGCACTGGCGACTACCGGGATATTGAGGTGTTGGTCAGGCAGCTGAGGAAGAGCTTCCCATGCGAGAGAGTTTCCCTTTCCTTATCCTCTTTACATGTGGGCAGATTCTCCCTGGAGCTGGTAAGCCAGTTAAAGAAGGGAAGCAAGAGCGGATTTACCTTTGCTCCAGAGGCTGGAACCGAGCGGCTGAGAAGCGTGATTAATAAGCAGATCATGGAAGAGGACCTATTTAATACCCTCAGGCAACTCCACCAGGCGGGGTGGAGAAAGGTTAAGCTCTATTTTATGATTGGTCTTCCCACTGAGGAGAGGGAGGACCTGGAGGGGATTATTAACCTGGTTAATAGAGCCACTCAGGCAAAGGTTCGGTTAAGTTTAAGCGTCTCTTCCTTCGTCCCTAAAGCCCATACCCCCTTCCAGTGGGAGGGGATGGCTGAGATGGAGGGTCTCAGGGAGAAGCAAAAATTTTTGCAAAAGGGTTTAAGAAATAAAGGGGTAGAGATTAAGTGGCACGAAGTGGGGATGAGTTTCTTAGAAGCCGTCTTTGCCCGAGGAGATAGAAGGCTGAGTAAAGTTATCCTGAAGGCCTGGGAGAAGGGATGCCGATTCGATGGGTGGAGAGAGCACTTCAGATTCCAGCTCTGGAGCGAAGCTTTTGAAGAATCAGGGATAGCCCCTCGTTTTTATGCCAATCGAGTGCGCCATGAGAACGAAATTCTCCCCTGGGATCATCTCGATACCGGAGTGGATACGGTGAAACACAGTGAAACACCGCAAAGCACCGCAAAGCACAGCCGAAGCAGTGCCGTTAGGCAGTGCCGTTTCACAGGCAGTGCTACCCACGGATAGCAGTACTGCCTACGGCTGTAAGGAATATCTGATTTCGCAATCTAAAAAGGCAGGTAATCTTGAGTTAACTCCAGGTGGAAAAGAACCAAGATTGACAAAGCCAGAACATCTTCGGTTCTGGGTATAAGAGACAGAGCTATCTTAGAACCACTTTACTCTACCGGAATAAGACGTCAGGAACTCCTTGGCCATAAGAGATTAGAGACCACAGAGATCTATCCCAGAGTAACTCCCATTGACCTGAAAGGAACATTAAAGAGATACCATCCAAGGGAGAGAAACAGGAGAGAGAAGAGAAGCTGAGAAAAACCAATTTTTTATTGACAGCCCCTCACCTTATGCTATATACTAAACCTAGTTAAGCTTTAGAAAACATATACTGGCTGTAAACTTTATATGAGGAGGGATTTAAGATGTCTGGTCAGCAAACTGTGGCATTCCAAGAGGTTTTAGATATAATTGAGTCATTACCTGAATATCAACAAGAAGATCTTATTGATATTGTTCAGCACAGGATAATAGAGCATAGACAGGGATTACTCGCAGAAAACATCAAAGAAGCAAGAAAAGAATATGCACGAGGAGAGGTGAAAAAAGGTAGTGTGGATGATTTAATGAAAGAGCTTTCTGAATGAGAACACTGATTTGGGGTAAAACCTTTGTAAGAGCTTTTAAACGGACTACTAAAAAGCATCCAAACCTGAGAGAAGATATTGAAGAAACCTTGAGACTTTTGGCTAAAGACCCTTTTGTTCCACAACTGGAAACTCATAAACTCAAGGGGAAACTATCAGGCTCATGGGCCTGTAGTGCTGGATACGACTTGCGAATAGTATTTGATTTTGTAAAGAGTGAAAAACAAGAAGAAGATGATATTCTCCTGATGGAGATTGGAACACACGACGAAGTGTATTAAGTATGTAGATTGCTCATTGAAAAAAAGGGGTTTTGGGGAAAGGGTAATAGTGCCTCCTACTTGATTATAAGCAAGTTAAAAGAGTTTGAATTGGAAACATCACGATTAGTGCCAGTGATTGTTACTCCAGAGGAGCTAATCTCGGGAGGTGAAGAGAATGAAGTGGATTGATCCGATAGTGCAGGAAGTCCGCACAGCGCGGGAGAAACTATGGAAGGAGTGTAACTATGATCTTGACCAATTTTGTGCGAGACTTAGAGACAAACAAATATCTCATGGTTTGCAAATAGTCACTAAAACTGAGCTATCAGGCAAACAGCACATAACAGCAAATAAGCGGCTTCGCTAACGCTTCGTCCAACCTGCCTTCGGGAACTTCTTTTAGCCGGAGGACGTTACTCGAAATTCAGCATAACTATCATCAACATATATACGAAAACTACAATATTATGCATAATCACGATGAACCTTTCTGGCTTAAATGAATTAGCCGCAAAGGTGGGAATGAAAAGATTCACTTCACCTTAAAGATGAATAAGGATGCATATACAGAAGAGATTAGCTCATCTTCTGCCTCTGGTCTCCAGACCAGCTCGCTATATTGGTAATGAGTGGAAAGATATTCTGAATTAACTCCAGACTGCCGCCAAAAGTCCAACTGCTGGGGAGTGTGCCAGAAAAATTTTGATTTTTTGATTTTTTTGAATTTTTTTGTTTGCAGAATGTGGTAAAAGTATGACAAAGTGGGAAAGAAACAAAAATCAGTGGACAAGAAAAAGAGATTTCAAAGAGGTTAGAGATGTTTAAACTTACGAGGTCGAGATTAATTTTAATCCTTTGTTTAACAACGTTTCTTTGCTTCCTTGTTGCCTGGGCCCAACAGGAAAGCGTAAACTTCACAATTCCCCGCTCTGTCCTTGATGGCGGGGGAGGGAGAGCAAATTCTTCAGATTTTGCTTTAGAGGACTCCATAGCTCAACCATCAGCCATTGGCTTCTCCTCAAGTGCCAACTTCAGACTCAATGCAGGCTACCAGCAACCAGCAGAAAAGCTACTGAAGATTCAGAATGTTGGCGTTTCCCCCACTACCTTCAACCCCACCCTTGGCGAAGTCACCACCCTCTCCTATGTCCTCTCCACAAATGCAAGAGCAGTGACCATCACCGTTGATGACCGAACCTTGGTAGACAGCCAACCCCAGAAAGGAGGATTTTATACCATACAGTGGGATGGGTCTAATGACCTGGGAGAAATAGTGACCCCTGGTAAGTACACCTTCACAATTACCGCAATTAGCTATGAAGGAGAGGAGAAGAATGCTCGGAAGAAAGTTACAGTTAAAAATGATACTCCAATCATCTTCAATGTATCAGACACCCCTGACCCATTCTTCCCAGCAACTGATGGAGTAACCACAATAAGCTATACTGCTAATGCCCCTCCGGGTGTAGATATACTGGATGTAACAATTGAATTAGAGGATGCAGGAGGTCTGGCAGTCACTGACATTACCTTTGATGACCAGGTGATAGGCTCTTATTCCCAGGATTGGGATGGAACAGATGCTCCTGACTTTGCTGGAGGAGGCAACGACCTGAGAGATGGACTCTATATCTACCGGATAAATGCCAAGACCAATCCTCCTCCAAAGAGAGCAAATGAGAAGATAGGAACAATAGTCCTCGTCCGTAATAATACAGAGACTGAGACAAGTGATGATAGCAACCTTGAACTTCGCTATCAGCCAGATAGCTTTACCATTGATATTACAAAAGCCGCTGCGGCTCAGCTTACTGATGCCACCAGAGCTATCCTTACTGCTGAGCCAAGCCTATTAGTGCAAAGTGAGATATATGATATTACTGCTATTCCCTCCACCACCTTTGACCCACCAGCTATCCTTACCTTCAAATATGACCCGGCTATAAGTGGAGAGATTGCCAAAAAGCTCCAGATACGCTATTTTGACATAGCTCTCGGGCAATGGGTGGCTTTGGATAGGCAGTTTGTAGATACCGTTAATAACCAGATAATTGCCGAGATTGATGAACTCTCGCTCTTTGCCATATTCACAGGAGAAGATACAACTGCACCTCTTATAAACATAACCTCGCCTGAGCCTGCTGAGTATTACAATACCTCAACCATAGATATAACCTATGATGTTGAAGACCCGGTCGTTGATGGGGTAAGTTCAGGTGTGGTTAAGGAGATAGTCTTCCTGAATGGAGAAGAATATGAATATGATAGCATCTACCTCTATGACTTAGTCGGAGAAAATATCCTTACTATTAAGGCTTATGATAAGGCTGGTAATATAGGCAGAGCCTCAGTTCCTTTCACGGTCATCCTTGAGGCCTTAGTGAGATTAAAGCCAGAGGCGCTAAAGATAAACCCGGGTATTTTAACTGCCTTTGTTGAGTTCCCAGAAGAATATGATGTAAGAGGCATCACCGATGCCACCTGTGATGGCGCTCCTTATGAGAGGATGATGCTCAATGATGATGAAACTCGAATGATTATTAAATTCAGAAGGGCTGATATTGAGAAAGGCTTAGCAGGGATAGAAGAGGACATAGATACTCACTTCATCGTAAGAGGAACATTTACAGATGAGTTAGAAAGCTATATCTTTGAAGGGACGGATACAATCAATAAGATTTTAGGAGAAAGCGCTCCCAGTGGTAAGGGAGGTAGACGTTAAATTACAGTTAAGTAAAAACAGGCCTTAAAGGTTTGTTCTACAGAAAAAGGAGGAAGGTAGCTATGAGGAAAATGATTATTTTAGCAGTATTGGTATTAGGACTAATGACAACAACAGCCACAGCCCAGGTGCCACCCTTAATCAACTACCAGGGAAAGTTGACTGATACAAATGGTGTTCCCTTGAATAATGTCCCGGCTGACCCTGCCGATGGACAGCTTGACATTACCTTCTCCATATATGATGTATCTACAGATGGCATTCCCATCTGGCAGGAGACACATACCGATGTGGCTGTTAACAATGGACTATTCAGCGTTCTTCTGGGAAGTGTAGTAGCAATTGACCCCGCCACTGTCTTTCCTGGGGATACCAGATACCTGGAGATAGAGGTAAATGATGGAGTAAATATCCAGACACTTACCCCGAGGAAAGAAATCGTCTCCGTCGCCTATGCTATCAGGGCAGGTGATGCTGATACAGTGGATGGGAAGCATGCAGATGAGTTAGGTGGCATAACAAGCGAATCAGACCCAGTCTACACAGCCGCTCCAGCATCGGGCATAACAGCCACACACATCACTAACTGGGACACAGCACATGGATGGGGAAACCATTCTACACAGAATTATCTTGATTTAGATACATACCCAAATACCGACACTGATTCTACAGATGATTTCAGCGGTAGTTACAGTGACTTAAGCAATAAGCCGAGTATCGCTTACAGCTCAGCAATTGCCGCAGATGATTTCACACAAACCGAGGTGAATAATTTAAGGGCAGCGAAACTAGACAATGGCACCACACCCTGGACAAATGCCAACAACATTACATCAGGCACGCTATCAACAGCCCGCTATAATGCATTGACTGATTTAGGAGGGGGGTCAGGAAGTGCATTCTTAAGGAAGGATGGAACTTGGGCAACACCTACAGATACCCATTTAACTGAGACACAAGTAGAGGGTTATATTGCCAATGATGTGAGCACCAATTATGTACCCAGAGATAATGGCACAAAACTGGTAACAGGGACGATTTACGATAACGGCACCAACGTCGGCATCGGGATACCGCCGACTCCGGGGACGAAATTAGATGTTCAGGGCGCGGCCCAATTTGGCACTGGCAATGTCAACCTAATTACCTCCAGCGGTAAAATAGCTGGTGTTTCTTCCACCTATTTTGCCTCTTTAGACGGTTCAGACTTAACCGATCTCAACGCCTCCGAACTCTCTTCTGGCACAGTACCCAATTCCCGATTAGATCCTGAGTTACAGGATTTAGCCGATGGAACATTAAGTGCCTCTAAAGTACAGCACGGTACTTATTTCATCAGTTCCGCTGGCGAGAATGGACAGGTTTGGAAATCTGATGGCTCAGGAGCAGGCAGCTGGAGCATAGACAATGATACTGATACCAACAATTATGTAAACGGAACAAGCTTTAATACGGGCAATGGAGTTTTGACACTCACTCGTAGTGGGCTTGCTAATCTAACACAAGACCTTGATGGAAGGTATCTAACCAGTTATGCAGAAACTGACCCTCAGGTAGGAAGCAATGCCACTAATTACGTAC
>JAUWHM010000137.1 GCA_030605915.1 Nitrospirota bacterium
CTCGTGCGAGCGGGGACATCTGAGTAGATGAGGGCTAAGTCTTTTCTTCGCTTCTTGATTCCACAGTTAACTGCGGCGGCCTTAAAGCCTTTGGGAGCAGTGACTCCACCCTTTACCGTCTTCATCATGGTATAAGAGCAATCTGTTCTAAGCCCTCTTTCTCATCGAATCCGCACCTGGGACCGGTATTTAACATCAGATGATACATCATGTAAGAGCGGGCGGCACTTTTTCTGTCGGCGAGGATAGCGAGGAGTTTTCTCTTCTCATCTTGATTAAGGTACTTGGTGGATTGGCGTTTCATCTATTTACCACTGTTTCACCACTTTTGGGCCGGCAAGAAGAGTGGGAAAATGTGAGGAGCCTCTCTAAATGACAAAATTAGTCGAATTCAGAAGAAATTGTCGATACTTTTCAACTATATCCCCTTGGGATTTTCTCAAAGGTTGTGTGAGAACTTCAATAAGGGTAATTACTGATGAAAAAGCATGATAACCTAAATTGTCTTTTATCAATAGGAATATCGTTTTTTGTAGGAAGAGCGCCATAGCCTTTTTGCCACCTCATCTTCCCTCATCATTGGGAATTTTACCATGGGGCACTGTCTTTGTCAATGTATTTTTCGCAAAAGTTAGGCAAAAGATAAAATTAGACTTTCCAAAAGATAAAATTTGACTCTGGGGAGGCGTAAAAATGGTCCCCTTACACAGATGAGAGGTGGTCATTGATAACGACATTAGATGATTACAGTCGTTATCTGCTCTATGCAGATTTCGCTTATCCAGAAACAACTTGGGCTCATATCGAAGCTGTAGAGTCAGTGGTTTTAAATCATGGAGTTGCATTAACTTATTATGTTGACAGTCAAAGAAAAATTTTCCTTGATTTTTTGGGAAATGGAATATATTATAAGTAGTGGATAGGATGATATTCATTAGAAATTGACTTAAGATCTACCTTTTGATAAAATATAGACGGTCAAGGGCTTATGCGGGAAGTGGCGCAGCTTGGCTTAGCGCGCCTGCTTTGGGAGCAGGAGGTCGCGGGTTCGAATCCCGCCTTCCCGACTGAATGCGTATTGCGCCTATAGCCCAAGTGGATAGAGCATCGGATTTCTAATCCGACGGTTGCAGGTTCGAGTCCTGCTAGGCGCGCCATAATTTTATGGTGGGTGTAGCTCAGTTGGTTAGAGCACCAGGTTGTGGCCCTGGTGGCCGCGGGTTCGAATCCCGTCACTCACCCCAGATCGAACAAAGTAGGGCATCTTTCAATTAGGTAACTGGGATAGGAAAGCAAGTGGGCCTCCTATGATGATAGAAAGAAAGAATCGAGCGGGTATAATCTACTGGCATGGGGATACGGGCTCCAATCAGGTTGCCCTCACCTTTGACGATGGTCCGAACGAGCCTTACACCTCTCAGATACTTGATATTTTAGATGAATATGCAGTAAAAGCTACCTTCTTCATGGTCGGGAGGAATGTGGAGAATTTCCCTGAGACGGCCAGGAAGGTAGGGCAGGCTGGACATGTGATTGGAAATCATACCTATAGTCATCGAGGGCCAATTCTAAACACTCCTCCTCGAGTAGCCAATGAGATTAGTAAGGCAGAGGAGGTTATCCAGAAAGCAACCTCTATCTCCCCCTATCTCTTTCGACCACCTTATGGAGCGGTTGGTCCTCGAGTTCTCAGACAGGTGGAAAGGTTGGGATATGTGGTCAGCCAGTGGTCAGTGAATGCGGGAGACTGGAGGGGAGCCGGTCCTCAGAAAATCAAGAAGAGGGTTCTCAGCCAGATTGAAGATGGGGCTATCGTCCTCATGCATGATGGCCGCAACCTGTCCCCTGGCCACGACCGTAGCTCAACCGTAGCCGCCCTGCCTGAAATAATTCTCTCCCTTCAGGCTAAAGGCTATAAGTTAGTTACTCTTCCCCGACTGCTCAAACTTGACTCAGTGGAGGGCAATAATGGAAAGAGAGATTAGCATCAAGACAGAAAGCTTAACCAAGGTATATACAGATTTCTGGGGACGTCCCCGGGTGAGAGCTCTCCATAATCTTGACCTGGAGATTGAGAAGGGAGAGATATTTGGACTCCTTGGGCCCAATGGCTCAGGAAAGACGACCACGCTTAAGCTCCTCTTAGGATTGCTCTTCCCTACCTCCGGTCGGGCCTGGGTTTTAGGAGAGCCGGCTGGAAATGTGCGCACTTACCAGAGAACAGGTTTTCTTCCCGAGGAATCCTATTTTTACCGCTTCCTTAATGCTGAGGAGAGTCTCGACTTTTATGGTCAACTCTTCGAGATTCCAGGGAAGGAAAGGAAGAAGAAGATAGAGGAACTTATTGAGTTAGTAGGTCTCCGTGAAGCCGGAAAGAGGCGTATAGGGGAATATTCCAAGGGAATGGCCCGAAGGATTGGGCTGGCTCAGGCCCTGATAAACGACCCTGAGGTGATCTTCTTAGATGAGCCAACCAGCGGTTTAGACCCCATTGGCTGTCGGGAGATGAAGGACCTCATTCTTGAGCTCGGCCGCCGGGGCAAAACTGTGCTTCTCTGCTCCCATCTCCTGGCCGATGTAGAGGATGTATGCGATAAAATAGCCATCCTCCATAGAGGCAGTCTAACCAGGATAGGGGCCGTGAAGGACCTCCTGACCATTAAGCATATTGTCCAGATTGCAATGAAAGATCCATCCGAGAAGACATTGGAGGAGATAAAAGCTATCCTTAAGAGGGAGGGGACCGAAATAACTGGTCTCACCCATCCCACTGAGACCCTGGAAGAGCTTTTCCTGGAGACCATTAAGGAAAGGGAAGCATGCTGAAGACCCTGACCATCGCTAGCCTTACGCTTAAAGAGGCCTTGCGGAAGAAGATACTTCTTGTCTTAGGACTTTTCTTCATAACTTTGGTCGTCTCTTCTTTGTTTCTGGAAGTGCCCAGGCCGGAGGATCGGATAAAGATGGTGGAGAGAATCGCCTTTGGCTCCATGCTCTTCTTCGGAATTATCGTAGCCATCTTCCTCTCAGCCACCTCCCTCCCTAACGAGATAGAGGAGAAACAGATCTACACCGTTATGACCAAGCCGATTGGCCGGATAAGGTTCCTCCTGGGAAAGATTCTGGGTCTCGCTGCGGTAATTGGTCTCCTTCTGCTTTTAATGACCATTTTCAGCTTGATTCTGGTGCGCTTCTTAGCCAGAGGAGAAGAT
>JAUWHM010000019.1 GCA_030605915.1 Nitrospirota bacterium
ATCTTCTCAGGATAGGGATAGATTATACGAAAGGAATGACTATAATATCATTCGCCTCATCCTGGGAAAGGAGTTTCCGGGCGATGATGAGAAAAATAATAGATATAGCCGAGCGGCTAATTTTCTCCATGATTGGCTGAAGGAGGGGATATTAAAGGAAGATGAAGAAGAGTCTATTTATGTCTATGAGCAGATATATTCTTATCGAGGAAAGAGGAAAGTTCGCCGGGGCTTTATCTCACTTCTAAGATTAGAGGACTTTGGCCAAGGAGTCCTTCCTCACGAAGAGACGCTGGCCAAGCCGAGGGAAGACCGTCTCCGTCTTTTAAGAGCTTGCCCGGCAAACTTAAGCCCAATATTTACTATTTACGCTGATCCAGATGGAGCCATAGATGCTGTCCTTGACCCGTTTACCCCGTTTAGAGATGTACCTCTAACGGGGGTTAGAGATGAATCTCCAACCGGTCTTGAGAAAATATCACACCTTATTGATATGGAAGATGAGAGGGGAGAAAGACATAGGCTTTGGTCAGTATCTTCTCCTGAGAAGATAAAAAAATTGAGGTGTCTTATGAGCGATAAAGAAATCTACTTAGCTGATGGACATCATCGCTATGAGACAGCCCTTACTTTCCGCAACGAAATGCGCCGCTGCTGCGCCCACTCAACTGGTAACGAACCTTACAACTATCTGATGGTCTACTTAACCAATATGGAAGCTGAGGAATTAACCATTCTTCCTGCTCATCGGTTGATTCGGGACCTGCCCGATTTAGATATATCTGCGCTGAAGGCGCAGATAAATAAGTTCTTTAGAATAACTGAGCTTGACGAAGGGGAGGACCGGATAGGGAAGATGCTTTCTTCCCTGGAGGAAATGGGTGTTAACAATTGTGCCTTTGGTATGTATGATGGACAGAGGCTATATCTATTAACCTCAAGGGATGAAAATATTATTGATCAATTGGTGAAAGAAGAGCGGTCCAGAGAGTGGAAGAGATTAGATGTGACCATTCTGCACCAAATCATCTTAGACCATATTTTAGCTAAGGGAAAGAGGATGGAAGATGGGAGAGTAAGTTACCTCATTGACGCTGAGGAAGCTTTCCAATTGGTTAAACGACAAAAATACCAGTTAGCTTTCTTCCTTAACCCAACCAAGGTAAACCAGGTAAAGGCAATTGCTCGGGCTGGAGAGAGAATGCCTGGAAAGGCTACCTATTTTTACCCTAAGCTCCTTACTGGATTGGTTATGCGTAAAATGAATGATAGGAACTTCGTTTTTTGTCCAAAGAGCGACATAGCCTTTTGACCCCTCATTCTGCCTCAATCCGCACTTTAGTATGAACACTGAATCCAGTGTGACGCCAGGAGAGGATCTTGTCAGCTAACTCCTGGCTGATGAGGTTTTCTTTGACGAGCATCCCGAGGACTTTAGCGGCAAAGACCTTCTCCAATGTCTCTATAGAGATGCGCGGGAGGGGATAGAAATTGCCTTCTGGCAGGGAATTGATGTCCCGGGAAGGTCCTTGAATGCGTGGTCATCTCCAAGCTCCCCTTTGCCGTTCCTGACAATCCCTTGGTGGAAGCCCGATTAGAGTATTTAGCATCAGAGGGAAAGGACCCATTTACGGGTTATCAGGTTCCTCAAGCCATCATCATGTTCAAGCAGGGATTCGGAAGACTGATTCGCCATCGCCGTGACCTGGGAATAGTAGCCATTCTGGACCCCCGGGTGAGGACACGGGGTTATGGGAGAACATTTCTTAACTCTCTGCCACCCTGCCGGGAAGTTAGGGATATAGAGGAATTGGCTCGATTGTATGGGAAATGGAGAGGAGAGGACAGAGGATGAAAAATTTCTTGCTTTAGCTCTGCCGATATGCTATAAATTAGCAAATACGGTTAAAGTATAACTCCGGATTAGGCAGGAAAATGAGAATAGACGCAGAAGAAAAAAAGGCTTTGGATATAGCGCTAAGAGATGTAGTTGGTGAGGTCTATCTCTTCGGCTCCAGAGTGCTTGATAGCGAACGTGGAGGAGATATCGACATATTGATTTTCTCCGGGGAAGACTCTTTCAGCCTGTCCCGCAAAGTAGCGACGAGATTCTTTATGGAATGTGAGGAAAAGATTGATGTGGTTGTTATAAATCCGGGCAAGCAAACTCCCCAGCAGCAGGCCTTTTTGAACACTCTTACTCTGGTGCCTCTGAGATGTTCTGCATATCAGGAGGGTTCAGGACCATGAAGAAAGATCAGCACATTCTGACACTGACGGCGCTGCAAAAGGCTATGGATGCGGTAGCTCTGGTAGAGGCTTCTTTGGATGGGATTTCTCCTTTCGAATCGGGCAGGACTTACACTCCGAAGGAAAGAGAACCTTACGATGCCTTAAGCGACAGGTTCGTACGGTCGGTTGAGGTATGCATCCAGTTCTTCAGAAGCTATGAGAAACTTATGTATGCCGAGAGTTCGGACACTTTGCGAGACCTATTGCAACGGATGGAAAAACTGCACCTGGTTAGCTCAGTTAGCCTTTGGGTCGATATGAGGGATGTCAGGAATCGTATAGTCCATGATTATCTGCCCGAACAGATAAAGAATCTTTACGACTTGATCATGGGAGAATTCAGTAAAGAGCTGCGCGGGCTTAAGAAAAAACTACCAAGCATCAAACAAAAACTCGAAGTTGCGGTAGCAAAAATGGCTGCTGAAGGAGCCAGTGAGCAAGATGATAAGAATCGGTAGGCTAACCCCGGGTAATATGCCAAAATTATAAGGTAGAAATGCTAAAAGCTAAGAAAAAAATTCTGATAATGTATCAAAAATGTAATACGTATCAGAAATATGAATGGAGATGATACGTGTTTTATAGTAGGAGGAAGTTCCCGAAAGGCTAATTTACTTTATCTCTGGATAATTTTGTACGTTTTACACATCAGTTGAAGAATAAAGCGCTTACGCCTACCAACGAAATATCAATTCGACCTGGTTGGAATGTCGAGATCCTCCTGGCAAATGTACTTTCCTCCATTATCTGGACCCTGGAAGAAATGATAATATTCAATTTTGGAGCCCTCGCCTGTTGAAAAGGTTTATAAATCTTAGTGGACTAACATTAAAATCAGGAGTCAAAAATGGGAATTAGAAATTTTAGACGGGAAGATGCAACTGAAGTTGTCAACTTATGGAACACATCTTTGAGCGAAGATAAGACAAACAGCCAGTGGTATGTAGAGGACAATCTTTTAAGTAAGGAGAAGCTTGAAAAAATAGTATCCAATCCAAATTTTGACTGGAGGGGAGCATTTGTTGCTTATGATGGCCAACAAATGATTGGCTTTGGTAGGGGCGTAGTAAAAAAGATTAAATCTTACAAAGATGAAGAACTGGAGGATTTACCAGGTTACCTTGAAGGTCTTGTTGTGGAGCCATCTTTCAGGAGAAGAGGGATAGGAACACAAATGCTTCAGAATATTGAATCCTATATCAAGGCAGAAGGCAAAGATACAATACGGATATCGTGCTATCACCCAGCTATAGTTGGAATATGTATCTTACCAGAGACACCAGAATACAAATTTCTGCTGAAAAGGGGTTTTAAACCAGAAGCACGTGCAATGAAATTGAAATTAATATTTGAGAATTTTGTCTTGAGAAATAAAATTATAGAAACAAGAGAGAGACTAAAGCAAGAAGGAATAGAAATAAAATATTATAAAGACCAATACAAAGATTCTTTTTCTAAGTTAATGGAGAAACATTTTCAAGGATGGTGGTATGATAGTTATAGACCAAATTTAGAAAGGGACAAGCCATTGCCAGTTTTAATTGCTGTGGATAAAGATAGAGTAGTTGGTTTTATCGGGTTCGTTACTATAGGAAAAAATAAAAGAGCTGGTTTCACTCCAGGAGTTGACCCAGAGTACAGAAGAAGAGGAATAGGGAAAGTATTAGTTAACCTGTGGGCCAAAGAAGTTAAAGAAATGGGTGGAGAAGAAAGCCTTATATCAACAGGCATGGGATATCATCCTGCACAGCGCATTTATTCTGATATGGGTTATAAAAAACTAGGAGAATTTTGGGATGGGCTTGTAAAGAATTTAGAAGATATCTAGGCTCGGGCTCCAAAACTCAAAAATCATATAAACTCCATTTATGCAAGCTTAAATTCCATTATTATGATTTTTGGT
>JAUWHM010000034.1 GCA_030605915.1 Nitrospirota bacterium
ATTGGTCTCATTGGATTCAGCAATAGTGTTTGCTGGATCAATTCTTACATAAATATCATGGACCCCGGCAGCAGGGCTAACTCCTATCGGCACATCTGCGCTTCCACCTGCAGGGAGGCTGTAGATGGTTAAATCAGAGCCAATCTGGGTTCCTCCATTGTCAGGGTCACCGTTAAAGAATTGGACAACCACATTAGTGGCAGGTGATTCTCCCTGATTGTGAATGGTTGCTGTAATAAGCACCGCCTCACCTGCTGTGGGACTTGTAGGACTGAAGGTAATATCAGTTGAACTCAAGGTTAAATCGGCAGGTGCGGGTGGTGGAATCTGAGAATCTTTCAGTGCTCTTAAAACAAGGGCGGTGGTATAGGCATTCTGGTTCCAGCTACCGTCAACAGCCTGATTAGTTAAAAGATAATCAAGTGTAGTATCTAAGATTGCAGGTTGGGTAGTTTTCATTAGGGCAGAGTAGCATAGGGCAGTCTCATAGATAGAAGTGCCAAAAGTACCATCAGTATTCTGTTGACCCTCAAGCCATCTGGCTCCGCTGGCAATGGCTGAGGAAAGTATGGTTGGATCATAGCCTGTCTTTAACTGGTAATCTCTCAAGGCTAAGACGGCAGTTGCAGTTAGATAAATACTGCCACTCCCTCCTGCTTCAAGTGACCAGCTACCGTCGTTATTTTGACTATTGGCTAAGAAGGTTATGGCATTCTCTAAGACGGTGGTATCGGGATAATTAGCTGTATAAAGGGCCCGGAAAGCAAGAGCAGTATCTAAATTATCGCTGGTATATCCCTCAGTTATGCCCCAGCCACCGTCAGTGTTCTGGTAAGAGGCTAAGAGGCTGATTAACTCGCTGACATCCGCTCCTGAGTTGGCTAGGGCTCCTATTTTTCTGCTCAAAGAGTCAGTATCCGTTGCCTCTTGTGCCATGACCCATTGAATACTTTTGGTGTATACATCGCCAACAGCACTTACATAGTAGAGGCTATTCGCTACTGTCGCAGTGTAGAGGAAGGAGGAACCCTCTGTTAGCCAGCCACCTCCTTCGGCTCTTGATGAGAGGAGAAAATCAACTCCTGGACCAACTTCAGGTAGAGCAGAGTTAATAGTGGCCAAGGCAAGAACTACTAACCCTGATGAAGAAATCTGGATTACTCCCCATTCAGTTCCTACCAGAGCCATCATCCGTAAGAAAGCCACACTCTTAGATAGTGACTCAAGGTGAGTGCCAGATGCTTGTAGAGCAAGGATGGTAAAGGTATTGGCCAGGGTAGATCCCCAATCTCCTGTGGGAGTCTGGTGGTCAGCAAGCCAGTTAAGTCCTAAGGTAACAGCATTGCTTAAGCCTTCTGCTTTTAAAAGGGCAAAACAGGATAGAGCTGTCTCTGCTTCATCAGGAGGAGACCCCCAGCTTCCATCAGCATTCTGATTATTCTGGAGGAAAGAGACCGCTGCTGGATTTGACCCTCCTGCCTCAGAAAGGGCGATAAGGACGAAAGCTGTTACGGAAATGTCTTTACCCCATGAACCATCCGCTTCTTGCAAAGGAAGAAGCCTGTTCTCATAGATAGAGAGCTGTTGTGTACCGTAGAACTGAAGCGCCAAATCTTGTACATCTGAATAATTCTGAGCTGAAAGGGTTTCTTTATCAGCTGTAACATCCTGGCCTACTTCCTCTAAGGCCCTTATGGCAAAGGCTGTGCCCTGAAGATCTAAAATCTTTCCATAACTACCGTCAGTGTCTTGGACACTGGTTAGCCAAGATACTCCTTTGTCAATGCTCCCTTCTTGGGCAATGGCGATGGTGATAGACAGACTAAGTAATGCTGTCAAAAGATAGCAAATTCTGAGAAAATTGTTCTTAGACATGACCGATCTCTTCCGTCTCCTATTATCGGCAACAGTTATTCCAGTTTATATATTACCTTGTCTTTGTCTTAATTACCTTCGCTCCCTTAGGTATCTTGAATTTAAAAGTGCTGTCAGGGATGTCTGGGTTGATCTGGAGTTTGTCCCATTCAACTCGCACTGTCCAATACCTTTTCACCTTACTTGCCTTTATGTCTACGTCTGCAGTTCCCAAACTTTGCGAAATGCCCTCTGTTTTCTGAAACAGCCACATCTTATTAGCCACCAGTTTGTAGTCTTTAAAGACTACATCTACAGATAGATGCTTGGTCAGAGGACGTTTCTCATGTCGCTGTAATCTCAGAGGGACATACCGCTCCTTATCCACCCACATTTTTAACCAGCAAATTCTTCTTTTGCTGATAGGATATATTTTCAGTACGTAGGCTTCCCGACCATCTACCTCCTCACTGGACAAGATACTCACTTCGATATGAGTATCAAAATAGTGATGCAAGTCAACAAAACTCAGGGATCTATAAAGATAGAAAAGCTTGTTCTCCGGTGTCAAGCTCATTCCACCCACTATGTCGAACAAATGTGGCCCGCTGAAAATAACCGCACTGTTTTTCTTAAATCCGTAGCTAACCACACGACTTCCTTGCGTTACTCCCACTTTTTTCCCTGAAGTAAATATAGATTTGGCAAATCCATAGGTTTCCCCTCTTATGCTATGGGGTAACTTTACTATTGTTTTTTTAGTGACTACTTTTTCCCATTTCCCCTCTCTTTCTCTATAGGCTGTAGCTTCAACTTTGAAGCTCTTTAAATCCTTGCCATTTTCTTTCATCTTTTCTATTATTTTTATTGCCTCAGGGTCTCCCATTATCTTAGGTGTAGTACGGACGGGCTTCGGAGAGCAACTTATACTTGATAGGAGAACTACCAGCCCGACATATACAACCACTTTTTTATATCTTTTATCTAACATAGTCATAGTTGCATCTCCTCACGGCCACTGGACTGTTATTTCTGTGAACTCAGACTGCAACAACCGTATGTATTCCTCATATAGCCCCTGGCTCAGTGAAGATTGAGTAAGCTCACAGATTGACATCAGTGTGGCAGAGTAAGCACTCACCAACAGGGCGCCCTTCTTCACAACATAGCCTGGAACCGTTGCCTCTATGCCTCTTGCAACATAGTCAGCAACTATATGGCCGACTATTATATCAATCGCAGCATAGATTAAGGGCTCCATGACCATGGGGTCAGTTCCATGACCCTCTTCAACAGCAGGCCTTGAGTTTTCAAGGAACATCTTGCCTCGGAATATTTATCTTGTTTTCATCCTTTTTACCTTCGCACCCTTTGGTGTCTTGAATCTAAAGGTGCTATCAGGGATGTCTGGATTGATCTGGAGGTTAGTCCATGTAATCCTTACCTTCTCATATCGCTTTAATTTCTTAATATCACGGAGTCCCAGCATTGTGTCCATCCCTTCTGCTTTATGGAAAACCCAGACCTTGCCCTCGTGCAACTTATAGTCTTTAAAGGTTAAATCTTGGAATAGGCTACCCGACCTCTTTACATATACTTGGGCTCTCAATGGTATGTAATGCTCCGCATCAATCCAAACCTTTAACCAGCCTGGCTTCCTTTTGTGGGTTGGATATACCTCCAGGACGCACGCCTCTCTTCCATTTATTTTTTCCCTTAGCTTAAGGTTGACTTTAACATTCATGTCAAAATATTCGCTAATATATGAGAAGCTCAACGAACGGTAAAGGAAAGAGAGGGCATTGGCTGGTGAAAAACTTATACCGCTTTCCACCTCAAGAAGATGGGAACCGGTTGTAATAATTACTCTGTTTTCCTTTACAAGATAAGTGTTGACTGCCTGCCCATCGGTTACAATGACGCCCTCGCCCACATCGAATCCGAACGCATTATTAAGTACATGTACTTCCTTTTTAACCTTGAAGGGTAATTTTGCAATGGTCTTTTGAGTCACAACTTTTTCCCATTTTCCTTCTCTTTCCCTACAGGCTGTCGTTTCAACTATAAAACTCTTCAGATCTTTGCCGTTTTCTTTCATCTTCTGTAGTATTTCTATCGCTTCAGGGTCCCCTGTTATATTAGGTGGAGTACGGATGGGCTTCGGGGAGCAACTTATACTTGATAGGAGAACCACCAGCCCGACGCATACAACCACTTTTTTATGTCTTTTATCTAACATAGTCATAGCTGCATCTCCTCACGGTCACTGGACTGCTGCCTCTGTGAACTCAGACTGTAACAAGCGTATGTATTCCTCATACAGCCCTTGACTCAAAGAAAATTGGGTTAAGTCACATATAGAAATTACCTCCATACCCGTCCCTTCTTTACCTTCGCACCTTTTGGTGTCTTAAGCTTGAACATGCTATCTGGAATATCCGGGTTAATCTGGAGGTCTTTCCAGGTGACACGAAAGGTCGGAGTACGTTTTATTGTAGAGAAGCGATCATGCTTTCCTTCTGCTGATTCAAAGACCCATATCCCTTCTTCAGTTTTTTTGTAGTTTCTAAATATAATGTCCTCTTGAGGTTCACCAGTGGCAGATCTTATAATATGTATCTGGATTCTGAGGGGAACATAATCTTTTGCATCCACCCAGAGTTTCAACCACGACTCAGTGTATCTGCTTGTCGGATGAAGTTCCAAAACGTAGACATTCCTATCTTCGATTTTTTCTTTCTTCAATATTTTAATTTGAATGTCAGTATCAAGATATTGGCTTATATCTGTAAAGCTCATAGCAGCATAGAAAAAGAAAAGAACGTTTTCAGGAGTAAAGAAAGAGAATTGTTCAAAAATATAAGGATGCTTCCAAATAACCATCTCGTTTTTTTTCTTACGGTACTGCCAGAAAACATTTCTGTCTGTTCCATAAAAAGCTTCCTCATCTTCGCCAAAGTTTGAGTTCGCAAAACAATGCATTTCGGCTCTCACTTTAAAAGGAATCTTTGCATACATCTTTTTAGTAACTACCTTTTCCCATACTCCATCGTCACGTTTTCCATAGGCAGTTGCTTCAACAATGAAACTCTTTAAATCCTTGCCATTCTCTTTCATCCTTTCTATGATTTCGATTGCCTCCTTGTCCCCTCTTATTTTTGGAGGATTCCAAACAGGTTTTCGACTGCATCCACCGGATAAAATTATTATACCCACGAAGGCAGCACAGAGAAGATATCGGCATTGTTTCATAAACACCATCCCCACTTTAAAAGAACAGATTTGACCAAGGAGCCCCTGCCTCTATAAACTCATTCTGTAGCAATCCAATATACTCTTCGTATAAACCCTGACTAAGCGATGACTGTGTAAGCTCACATATTGAGACTACAGTTGCACTATATGCAGTTATAAGTAGGCAAGTCTTATTGACAGCGTTTTGTTCAAATATCTGTGAGTGATAAATGATACGGCCAACTATTACATCAACAGCGGCGTTGACTAAGGGTTCCATTACCATAGGATCATTAGCATGCCCTTCTTTTATGGCTTTTACTATCAGTTTAGCCCAATTAGTAACAACTTGCACCAAAGCTCTCATCTCATCTAAGCTTCCTGCAATCTCCCCAAGAATCTCCGATATCTCTTCTGCAAAGAGGCCTGAGTCAGCCAGCACCTGTAAGAAGTCTGATGCATCCTGTACATCTTCACTCAGTCCCCTTATCTGCTCAAAAGTCAGTTCCCCACCTGATGTTCCTCCTGAGATTAGGTAAGCACCCTCGCCGGTTACTGGGTCAATGACTACATAGCCAGTGCCTACCCAGCCGTAGTAGTTTATCTCCTGCTGGGGCACATAAATAGTTTTCCCAGCAGCGGCTGAGTTCTGAACATCTTCCTTAACCTCAGAAGAAATATTAAGAAGCGGTAGGACCTGGTTAATGTTGTTGCTGTCAACAATGTAGATAGGAATACCCTGTGTGTTACAAATGTTCAATATCTTTATGGCTGAAACTGCTGGATGTAGTGGGTCATTGAGGGGTATACCAAAAGCCTGGGCAAAAACTTCTGACTCCATGATAGAACCAGCCACTCCACTCTGTAACATGAAAGCAGGAGCGGCATCGGGATCACCAGTTATGGAGAAGGGTATCTGGTGAATCAAATCTGCATCCAGATTTAGTCCCACTCGCTTAACTGTTGATGGAAAGCCGTAAAGATAAGAAACAGCAACGGTCTCTTTTCCAATAGCCTCTGAGGGATGAGTGATTATCCTGACTCCCGTCTTAGCAGCAGTCATTCTATTCATAGTATCCATGTTAGTAAAATAGCTGGCTGCTACCAAGTACAGAAACTCACCAAAGATATCATCAGGTACAATGTCTAATCGACTAGCTATATCAGGAGATGTTATGGCATCTTTGATTAGTCTTAAGTTAGTCTTATATCTGGCAAATCTATTGTGAAGCTCACTGGGTGGAATGATATGCAGATTCACTGCCATAGCATAAGTTCCGCCTGCAGTGACTGTATTGGATAGGCGTTGAGTCCCCAGGGTGGGGTCAATGAAATCCCGGTAGAAGTATTGCGTTGTCCCCAGGCCAACAGAAGAGCCGGTTGCTACTCTCTTTCCATCAACCCTTAAGACTGGCACTACCTCTACAAGATAGGCTGGAACATCTTCTAATCTAGCATAAGAAGCTAAAGTAGCTTTGTCAGCATCGCTGGCTGCAAAATAGGTAAGGGTAACTCTCTTGCCTGCTATCTCAGGTGTGGAGAGGGTATAATTCAGGAGGGGATCAGAGGGCCAATCGGGGTTAATGACCCTGTAGTTTATCCTATACCTCAGGGAACCAGGTAGTTCGCTGTAGCGGGTAAAGATGCTACCTACCTTATAAGGAAGACTGGTTGGAAGAACTTTTATCTCCTCTCTTACTATTCTCCTTCCTCCTAAAATGTCAAATACATTTGCTTCGGGGTAATTGGCTTGGACTGCCGCTCGGCGTTTATCTATGTAGGTCTGGGTTAGACTCTCTATTCCATTAAGATTCAGGTTAGTAATAGAGTAATCCGTAGTCGCTGCACCCTGTAAGGCAGTGTCTAATACTATCTGCGGATCTATAGGCACTCCCTGAGTGACATCTATATCCTCTTTCTCCTCATAGGTTTTAAAAGAAGGGTCAAGCGGTATCCAGGTATCTCCCTTACCTATGTTTCCTCCTCGGCCTATGCCCTGATTAATGCCACGGGAGGGAAGCATATCCACATAGGCTTCCACCCAGATATGTTCCATTACTACTGAATCCAATACGCCGCCACTGGACCTGCCTTGTGCAGGAATGCCGCCAGTAAGGATCATGTTCCCAGCGGTTTGACGATCCTTTACTCCCAGCATGTTCATCATCGTTTCAATAGGGACAATTACTCGGCCGTAGACATATCTGGCTGGGATATCTGAAGCTCGCAGGAGAGCTATTAAGAAGGATGCTTGGTCAAAGCTGTTGCCGCTCATTTCTCTTAGCGTTTCCTGAGAGCCTTTACGGGAACCGTAGGTTGGCACATAATGGATTGAGTTCTTAACGAAGGAGTAAATCTCAACTGGATTATGATTCAGCCTCTTGGCAAGCTCCTTAACCTCAGAAGTTATCTGAACATCTATTGTTTCAGTAAGGTTAGGATCGGTAGAAGCGTCTCCAGAATCAGCAGCATGGACAGGAGGTATATTAAATAAGCGGCGGATTAATTTGACAATGCTTGAGATTCTTCGTTGCTGAGGCTGAGGGGAAACAGAATTAGACTCTGTGTGGGCGTAAAGCTTATTAAACTGATCAGCACTGGCCAGAGGACCACGGGCTTTAAGGTTGGATCCCCTTTGAGGAAGCTTATTTGGGTCTAAAGGGATATACTTTTTCTTATGCCTATTATTCTTGATGTGCTCCTTAGCCTGGTTGACCTTTTCCTTCACCTTTGCCCTGTCAAGCTTTGCATTCTCTACCTCATTCAGGTTGGTTAGCAAGGCAGACATGTTTTGATTGTATCTGGCAACAAAGTCATAGTGTCTCTGGAGGATGGTGCCAGGAAGGCCAGCAGCCTTGAGCTTCTGCTCGGTTTGGATAAATTCTTGCTCAATTTCTTGATCCAGGCTTTCAATCCTCTGTTTCTTCGCCTTCAGTTCATCTAACTCTAAGGTTACATCTTCACCACCGTCCAGCTTCTCTGAAATATCCTCCAGGAGTTCCTCTGTTTCCTCCAGAGTCGCCTGGAATTGCTTTACTGGTGTTACCTTATTATTAGATTCCTCAACAGTCTGAGCCTGAGCTGGAGATGGTATATAGGTGGTTATAAACAAAAAGGCAACTGCCAGTGTTAGAGAAAGGCACTTAAAAGAAATTGCCTTTTTACCCCGCCACATGATTGGCCTCCTTATTTTGACTATTGTTCCCTGATTTACACAGCCATTATACTATGTTAAATTTCAAAGTCAAATAAATTTTGGTCTTTGTCTTGAATAAATTTTTAGGGATGAATAAACTCGTGATTCCAGCTAACATCATCAGGTTGGCGGGTTAACGGGTAATCAAGGGTCAGCCTCCAAAATCTCACTCATACCGCAGAGCCTCTACTGGGTCTAACCTTGAGGCCCGCCAGGCTGGATAGAGGGTAGCCAAGAAAGTGAGCACCGTGGCTGCAGAGATGATATAGATGAAGTCCCCTCCCTTCACCTCCACCGGGATGGTGGAAAGATAGTAAATGTTTGCGGGCAATCTAATAATGTCATAGGTCTTAAGCAGATGGCAAAACATCAGGCCCAATCCACAGCCGATGGCCGTTCCCACCAATCCAATGGCCAGTCCCTGCAGGACAAAGATAGTCTTAATGCTCCCATTGGTTGCCCCAATTGACTTCAGGATTCCAATATCCTTGGTCTTCTCAGTAACGATCATATCCAGGATGCTGATAATGTTAAAGGCGGCCACCACCACGATGAGGACGATGATGATGAACTGAACTGACTTCTCTAACTTGAGAGCGGAGAATAATTCTGGCTTAAATTGCATCCAGGGCTTAGCCGACAGATTCAGCCGCGCTTCAATCTGGTTGGCTACCTGAGGTGCTAAATAGGGCTCATCTAATTTCACCTGAATGCCGGTGGCTACATCCCCAAGTGAAAAAAGTCTCTGGGCTGAGGGCAGAGATATGTAAGCAAGGCTTGAGTCATATTCATAGAAGCCGGAATGGAAGAGGCCATTAACGGTATAATCAGTTAGTTCGGGCGTCAATGAGGGGGCAATCACAGCTACGCTGTCACCTAGGCCTACCCCTAAACTTCGGGCCAGTTCTCTGCCTATCAGGATACCTTCTTCTCCAAGACCTGGGCCCCTTAGAGATGCATCTCCAGCAGAGTTTAGAGATTTATTTTTAATCGGACCTGGAGTCCATTCCCAGAGATACTCATCTAAATCGGTCACCCTCTTCTCCCTCTCCAAATCTATCCCCTTAATGAAGATGGCGGCTGCCCCCTCATCTGAACGGAGCATGACCAGATTGGTAATGATTGGACTGGCCGCAGTCACATGTTCCATTCTCTCTAAGGTAGGAATAATCTCGCTGTATTTTCCTATTGCCCCTCGTTTACCGCTGACTAATAGGTGGGATTCAGTTCCCATGATCTTATCCAGGAGATAGTGGTCGAATCCACTCATCACGCCCAGAACCACAATTAGGGTCATTACCCCAAGGGCTACTCCTGCTATGGAAATAAGGGCAATGACCGAGAGGAAGCGGCGCTGTGGCCTTGACTTTAAATACCTTCTGGTGATGAACCACTCAAATTTCATAGCTACTTCTCTGGTCTCAGCTGTGGGAACAGTATCACATCCCGGATAGAAGGAGAGTCAGTAAATAACATAATCAGGCGATCGATACCCAAGCCCAGGCCTCCCGCCGGGGGCATACCATATTCTAAGGCCCGGATGAAATCCTCATCGATCATTTTTTCTTGGCTGCAAGTCTGGTCTAGAGGATTCTTGGACTCATGATGCCCCCTGAGCTCCTCTTCTTCATCCGTGAGCTTTTGTTCCTGAAACCTCTGCCGTTGTTCTATGGGGTCATTCAGCTCTGAGTAGGCATTGGCTATCTCGCATCCCCCCATGAATAGTTCAAATCTCTCAGCTCGGCTTTCATCCTTCTTCTTGGCCAGGGGGCAGAGGAAAGCGGGATAGTCAATGACGAAGGTGGGAGAAGTTGAGCTGAGAGATTTCTCCAGCAACCTTATTAAAGCGGTGCGGGTCACCTTCTCTCCTTCCAATTTCACTCCTGCTGAGCGAATCTTCTCCGTTAGACTCTTTATATCCTCTTCTTCAATGTCAACTCCATAGTTCTCCTTCAATGCCTGGTGGAAAGTAAGGCGTCTCCAGGGCCGAGTTAAATCAATCTCCATACCCTGATAGGTAAATTTTATTCCCCCTAACAGGCTCTCAGCTAAATGAGTGATAAGCTCCTCAGCCAACTTCATCATGTCCTGGTAATCAGCATAGGCCTGGTAGACTTCAAGCATGGTGAACTCAGGATTGTGACGGGTGGAGATCCCTTCGTTACGAAAACTGCGATTAATCTCATAAACTTTCTCAAAACCTCCCACCAGTAATCTCTTTAAATATAGCTCAGGAGCAATTCTCAAATATAGGTCCATTTCCAGGGTATCCTGGTGAGTCCGGAAAGGCTTTCCGGCGGCTCCTCCCGGGATAGGCTGAAGCATGGGAGTCTCCACTTCTAAGAATCCGCGCTCATCCAGCCATTGCCTCATCACCTTAATAAGAGAACTTCGAAGATTAAATATCTTCCTCACCTCTTCGTTGGCTATCAAATCAAGGTAGCGCTGGCGGTACCTTATTTCCACATCCTTGAGCCCATGCCACTTCTCCGGAAGTGGTCTTAATGACTTAGACAGAATAGTGAAATTTTCCACCTTAATAGTCAGCTCTCCAGTTCTTGTCTTAAAGACTTCTCCTTCTACTCCCACAAAGTCACCGATGTCCAGCTTCCCGAATAGATTATATCTCTCCTCGCCCAAAAGATCTAAGTTTACATATATCTGGATCTGGCCACTTCCGTCTCTGAGGTCAGCGAAGGCCGTCTTCCCATGGCTGCGCAAGGCCATTATCCTCCCAGCCACCTTCACCTTATCTCCAATCTCTACCGCCTCTCCCAGACAGTGACTTCGTTGGAACCTGCCGCCGTAGGGCTTTATTCCCCTCTCCCTTATCCCCTCTAATTTACGACGGCGCTCCTTAATCAGTTCACTCACTTCTGCCATATGCTCTATTTTAATATGCTTCTATCCCGTATGTCAACAGATTAGTAACGGCTCCTCCTTAGATAAGCCTTTATAAATGAGTCAATCCCCCCGTCCATCACTGCATTCACATTACCTGTTTCTATGTTAGTGCGATGGTCCTTGACCATCTGATAGGGCTGGAAGATATAACTGCGGATTTGGCTCCCCCAGGCAATCTCCTCCTTCTCTCCTCTCTGTTTGGCTATCTCTTCTTCCTGCTTCTTTCGGTAATATTCAAATAGGCGGGCGCGGAGGACCTTAAGAGCAGTAGCCTTGTTCTGATGCTGGGACCTCTCGTTCTGACACTGAGCGATGATCCCGGTAGGCAGATGGGTAATCCTCACCGCTGAATCAGTGACATTTACGTGTTGACCTCCCGCTCCACTAGCCCGGTAAGTATCTATCCTTAAATCCGAATCCTTGATCTCAACCTGGACCTCATCCTCAACCTCGGGAATGACATCTACCGATGAGAAAGAGGTATGCCGGCGATGTCCAGCATCAAATGGGGAGATGCGCACCAGGCGATGCACCCCTATCTCTGCCTTCAAGCGGCCATAAGCGAACTCGCCTCTCATGAGCATGGTGACGCCCTTTACTCCCGCCTCTTCCCCCGGAAGGATGTCAAGAATTCTGCTTTCATAACCCATCCTGTCCCCCCACCTGAGGTACATCCTCAGGAGCATATTGGCCCAGTCACAGGATTCAGTTCCTCCCGCCCCGGCATGAATGGTGAGAATGGCACTGTTTCGGTCATATTCGCCACTGAGAATGCTCTTAAGCTCTAAATCCCCTATACCCTGCCTTAACTTCTCTTTTCTCTCCTCGAGCTCCTTTAGAAGGCTCTCCTCTTTCTCTTCCCGGGCCAATTCAAGAAGCGCTGAGAGTTCCTCCTCCTCCTTATTTAGGTCCTGCCAGGAGTTAACCGCCCCTCTTAAATTGTTAACTTCCTTTATCACATCTTGAGCTTTCTTCCTATCATCCCAGAAGCCGGCCCTGGACATCTCCTTCTCAAGTTCGCTTATCTTTGCCTCCTTCTTAGACAGGTCAAAGATAGCCTCTCATCTCTTGCAATCTCTTGCTGACCGAGGCCAATTCCTTAGCTAACTCATCAAACATAACCTATCCCCTCCCTTCCATTTTCAACAAATATACCATACCTAATCAGTAATTTCAATAAGAAAACTTCATTTAGGGGAAGCCTTTCCTTATCACCACCAGAAAGAGCAAACTGGTGAGTTTTTTCCCTTGATAGGGCGTGTGCAATGGTTGCGATCATTTCTTTTTGAAGAGGTGAATGAGCAGGAAGCCAGCCAGGAAGCCTCCGATGTGGGCGGACCAGGCTACGGCGCTCATTTCCTTAGGAACAGTATGAGCATACCAGAACTGTAGAGCAATCCACAGTCCCAGGAAGATGAGGGCCGGAAGACGGATGAAGCGGGGGAAGATCCAGATGAAAAATAGACAGAGTATTCTGGCTCGGGGAAAGAGCAGAAGATAAGATCCCAGAATTCCAGCAATAGCGCCACTGGCTCCAATCAAGGGCACTGATGAACCGGGGTCGGTGGCAATATGGGTTAAGGTAGCCACCAAGCCGCAGATGGGGTAAAACAGTATAAACCGGAGATGCCCCACTCTGTCTTCAATACTTGGCCCGAAGATCCACAGATAAAGCATATTCCCAATAATATGGAGGAATGAACCGTGAAGAAACATACAGGTAATCAGGGTGGCTAATATGGGTATAACAATCCATTTCTCAGCCCCGCGGTAT
>JAUWHM010000022.1 GCA_030605915.1 Nitrospirota bacterium
GTTTTTCCTCTCACTCCTTAGGCTTTTCTTTTACCTCTTCCTTACGTGATTAATGATACCACAATAAACGGATAATTGTCAAGGGCAAAAAAAAGAAAGGGGATAAACAATTCCCCTCTAAAAATAAGTCCTCCCTAGCCCGCTTTATTCGCTCAACTTCCCTTTGCTTCCAGCTCTCCGATCTTTCTGCGCTGTTCCTCAATTACCTCAACTAACCTTTCCTGTACATAGTCAGCAATTGCCCTGCGTTCAGACTCGCCTATCTGGGTGAATTCAAGACCCAGGTCACAGTTATTCACATCGTCCGTTTCTCTCACCCATACCACCCTGCCCCAAGCTTTAAGGAGATCAGGAAACTCAGGAAATCCAAGCTCCAGTTCCAGCTCCAGCAGTTCTATATTAGGAAGCAGGACCCCCTCATAGGGACAGCAGGTAACTTCACATATTCCTTTGCCTTCTGATTCCCGGTAATGGAGACAGCCTCGACATCTCCAGTCAGCCGGCCATTTGAGTAACATTCCTCCACAGCTTATATTCTTGCTGGTCGTCTCTCCGGGGAAGGAGAAACTCCTTTCCTCACCCTTTGTCCTCACCCGGCAATGGAGGGGCAGATAGGCAGCTAACCGCTTAAACTTCCTCCTCTCAATTTGGTTCTCAAGCATGACTTGTTCCCACACACTTCCACGAAAACCCCTTTATTGAGATTGTTCCCCTTTGATTTATACGCAAGAATCGTGCCAATCTCTCTCCTCTTGTTTATCTAAGTCTTCTAAAATTAAGTAGTTAGATTTTTTATTAAACTTTATAACGGACAAATTAACATACAAATCAATCTGCCAAGGTGGCTAAAATTAGCCACTTTTTTGTGTGAGATTTTCAGCACTCGATTGAGGGACAAAGACTTAAGTAAAATTTAAGATGTGGCCAATTTTAGCCTTTTTTTGGCAGAAATTCGCCACTTTGCCTCATTTTTGTCTCCTCTTTTGCAACCGGCTGATGGTCCTCTGTTGAACGTCAATCAGGTCAACTAAGCTGGATTCAATGAAGTTAATGATAGCCTCTTTGTCTGCTTCCGCTATCTGAGTGAACTTAAGTCCAAGCTCGTAGCTGTCTTGCTCATGTGATTGACTCAAGCGAATGGGTTGAGCCACAACTTTAATGGGGCGAGAATGGGTAGGTAACTTAATTTCCAATTCCAACTCTAAGGAACTTAGCCTGGACATATTCCTATCCTTCCCCGGATGAGGACATTCCCTTAGATTACATGCTATACCAAATAGCCAGTCTAAACAATAGGAACAGTCCTTGTTTTTCCAATTCTTGGGCCACTTTATTAGTGCCCCAGAGGAGTTAATGCCTGTGGTGGTGGTCTCCTTCATTGGCTGAGAGAAATCTCTCCCCTTTTCCCCGATCCGGCACTGGACTGGCAAGGAAACACTTAAATGTCCCCGCCGCCAATTGCATTTAAATTTCTTCATCTTATAACGCAAAGAACTGCGGGATAACCCTAAAAGTTTAGCTGCTCGGGCCTGCTTCCAATCGCTCTTCTCCAAGGCATTGATAAGTTCCTGCCTCTCTAAATCTTCCAGCATGTCCTTCACCGTGGCTCCATCCTTAGGAACAACCATCTTCTTCCTGGCCTTAGCAGATACCCCAAAGGGTAAATGCTCGGGAAGGATGACCTTACCTTCCCCGAGGACTACCGCTCGCTCAACTGCATTTTCCAGTTCCCTTATGTTCCCCGGCCAATCATAGTTAATCATCACTTCAATTACCTTGGGATGAAAGTTAGTAATTTTCTTATCAGTTTCCTGGTTGAACTTCTGGAGGAAGTAGTTGGCCAGTAAGGGTATGTCCTGTTTGCGTTCTCTCAAGGGAGGTAGATAGATGGGGACAACATTGAGCCGATAGTAGAGGTCCTCTCGGAACCTACCTTCTTGAACAGCCCTCTCTAAATTTCGATTGGTAGAGGCAATCAGTCTCACATCCACTTTTATCGTCTTCATTCCTCCCACTCGCTCAAATTCGCTCTCCTGAAGAACCCGCAGTAGCTTTACCTGAGTGGAAAGGCTGATGTCTCCGATCTCATCTAAAAACAGGGTGCCTTTATCGGCCAGCTCAAAGCGTCCCCTTCTCCTGGCCACCGCGCCAGTAAAGGCGCCCTTCTCATGACCAAACAGTTCGCTCTCTAAAAGACTTTCCGGCAGAGCACCGCAGGCCACTTTGATCAGAGGTTTGTCCCGGCGCGGACTCTCCGAGTGAATGGCCATAGCCACTAACTCCTTACCGGTTCCACTATCTCCTCTTATCAGAACGGATGAGTTTGACTTAGCCACTTTCCTAATCAATTCATAGATTTCCCGCATCTTGGCAGTGGAGCCAACCAGACTCCTGAAATTGTATTTGGGCTTTGCCTCCTCCCGAAGATATTCCCTCTCCTCAATTAGCCGCTGATGGTCCTCTATTTTTTTCACTAATAGTTCTATCTCATCGAGGGAGAAAGGCTTGGTTATATAGTCGTAGGCGCCTGCCTTTATAGCGGCTACGGCCGTTTCCACCTCCCCAAAGGCAGTCATAATGACTACATAGACTCGCGGATTAATCTCTTTAACTGCTTTCAGTAGCGTCAGACCATCCATCTTTGGCATCTTCAGGTCAGCAATCAAAATATCAATGTCGTTCTTCTTAACTTTCCCTAAGGCTTCCTCCCCATTGTAAGCGGTCAGGACACTGTGGCCAGATTTCTCCAGGCCCTGGCGCAAGCCCCTACTTAAGCTGACATTATCTTCAGCCACTAAAATGCTCCTCATTTCCTAAGCCTCTCAGTGGGCAAAGTTACGATAAATTTGGTTCCCATTTCCTCTTTACTCTCCACTGTTATCGTTCCTTTATGCCTCTCCACTATTCGATGACTAATGGCTAATCCCAGACCAGTTCCCCCTTCCTTAGTGGAGAAGAAGGGGTCAAATATCTTATGCAGATTTTCTGGTGGGATGGGAGGGCCATTATTAAATATTTCCATCTGAATAGACCTCTCCTTCTGAGCCTCCCCTGAGGAATCCCTGGATATCTCCTGGAGAGAAAGTCTTAACTCCCCACCATGGGGCATGGCCTGAGCAGCATTCATCATCAGGTTTACGAATACTTCTTTCAACTGCTCCGGGTCGGCCATCATTTTCACTGTCCCTTCATTATATTGTTTGATAACTTTAATCCCATTCCGGTTAAGCATCGGTCGACAGAGAAATAGGGCGCTATCCACGATTTCAGCTGGACTGCAGGGGGAGAGCTGGAGTTGAGGAGGACGTCCAAAACTCAAGAACTCTCTGATCATCTTGTCCAGCCTTCTCACTTCACCGGTGATGTCCTCAGTGAGCCGCCTCTGTTCGCTTCCTTCCCTCAGCTCCCTTCCCAAAATTTCAGCAAAAACCTGGATGCTATCCAAAGGATTTCTTATCTCATGAGCCATCCCAGCCGCCATTTGACCAAGAGCGGCTAATCGATTGGCTATCTCGTTCTCTCTCCTCAGCCGTTTCAACTGAGTGACATCAGCAAACATAACGGTGGCTCCTATGATCCGGTTACGAGCTCCTCTGAGCAAAGAGAGATTAAGGTTCAAAGTAACTGGGTGGCCCTCCTTCCCCCTGGTTTCCAATTCGTATTGGGAATAACTCTTCCCCTCCCGCAGAGCCCGGGTCAGTAAATCAGCTACTTCTTTCTGGTTCTTTAGCGCTTCCTGACACCGCTTTCCTAAGGCTTCCTCCCTCCTCAATCCAGATATCTCTTCGGCTGCGTTGTTAAAAGCAGTGATTCTTCCTTCCGCATTGATGCTAATCAGCCCGCTGAGCATGCTCTGGACAATATACTCATGATGCTTCCCCAACTGAACTAAGTTCAGAGTCAATCTCTTTATCACTCTCAGGATACCACCAGTAAAAACAGTCATTAGGATGACTGCCAGCAGGAGACTGACCAGCCCAGCATAAATCATTCTCCGGCGGGTCTCGGTGAAAAAATCTAGAAATTGCAGAAATTCCACCCGACCCTCAACCGCTAAGGCAGCTACCGTCTGTCCACTCTCATCCCGTAAGGGGACATAAGCTGTTTTACACAGAATGCCGTCTTCCCGCACATATGAGTCTGAAACCATAGCCAGGCCGGCCCAAACTTGATTCAACTGTTCTATTGCCAATCCCGATTGGTCAATCTGAGTCCC
>JAUWHM010000010.1 GCA_030605915.1 Nitrospirota bacterium
AACAGTGCAATTAAATCCATGTCTCAGCTCTTTGAATTCTTAAAACTCTTCGTCCTAAAGATACAGATGTTCTTGGTCATTTTTTACTTCTTCAATAGATCTACCATCTTCTCCACATGTCTATAGTAATCCTTTCTCTTCAATTTCGCACCTGCCTCCTCATCAACCACGATTATGGCTCGAGGATGCATCTGCATCATGGAAGCAGTAATCTCAGCTGTTATTGGTCCCTCCACCGCCTTGGCTAATACCTCAGCCTTCTTAGCCCCGTTGGCCAGAAGCAGGCAAATCTTAGCTTCCATTACGCTCCCAACTCCCATGGTGATAGCGTACTTGGGAACTTCATCTATGTTCTTGAAGAAACGAGCGTTATCCTCAATCGTCTCCTCAGTCAAGGTCTTTACTCTGGTTCGGGAACCAAGCGAGGAACCAGGTTCATTGAAGGCAATGTGTCCATCTCCCCCAATCCCCAGCACCTGTAAATCTATCCCTCCGGCATCACGGATCATTTTCTCATATTCCTGGCAATGAGCCTCTAAGTCCTTGGCCATTCCATCTGGAACATGGACATTCTTCTTATCAATGTTTATGTGATTGAAGAGATTCTCATCCATGAAGTAATGGTAGCTCTGTGGATGGTCTGGGGCCAGGCCACAGTATTCGTCCAGGTTAAAGGTCGTCACTTTGGAGAAATCCAGTCCCTCATCCCTATGCATGCGGATGAGCTCCTTATATAGACCAAGCGGAGTGCTTCCCGTGGCCAGACCCAGAACGAAATGGTCTTTCTTCTTCCTCATCTCCCCAGCTACAATCTCAGCCGCCTTTCGGCTCATCTCCTCATAATCCTTCTTAATAAATACCTGCATCCTTCCTCCTCCTCGTAACAGTTTAGATAACAAAAGTCATAAGGAATTTTGTAGCTAAACTATTACCTTATCCTTTTCACTCTACTTCGTTAAGAATATAACACACGCTCCCAAATCAGGCAACAAAAATCACTTTGTTGTTACAATAACAAAATGATAGTTGATTTTTATGTAAAATCACTTGAATTTATAGATTAGAGGAACTTCTTTACAGTCAGGGAAGTGGGGACACTTGATGCACTCGCTCCAGATCTTATGCGGGAGCTCACCTTTTTCATTCTCCATAAATATGCTTATACATGGCATAGCTGGACATCACCTTCTTCACATAGCGCTTGGTCTCGGATGAGGGGATATCCTCAATAAATTCATCTATGTCTTCACTGCTCTTTTTAAGCCAATTGGTTACATTGGTTGGACCACCATTGTAGGCAGTTAGGGCAAGGATGAAATTCCCATCAAATTTCTCAAGGAGATAGGCCAAATACCAGGTCCCTAATTTAATGTTCGGTTTGGGCTGGAAGAGACTGTCATCCTCGAATGCCTTCTCCCCCATCTTCACCGCTATCCATTCTCCAGTTGAAGGGAGAATCTGCATAAGCCCCATGGCCTTAGACCGGGATTCTGCCTTAGGGTTGAATCTACTCTCCTCCCTGATGAGAGCATGGACGAAAAGGGGGTCTAAGTTCAATCTGCGCGAATAGTCTTTGACATATTCCTGGTAGTAGATGGGATAGAGAAATGATAAAGGTTCTCCTGGCAGCTTATCCAGATTAACTTTATTAGAGGCTATCTCTATCTGCTCAATGGAGCGCTGATAGAGGCCAGCTAACTTATAGAGGAAGGCCAGGTTATAGTAAAATTCCAGGTTCCTTTTTCTCTTCCTGAAACTGACTCTCAGCTCTCCGACGGCATCTTCGAACATCTCTAATCTAATCAGGGCTAATCCTTTCCTGAAATGAAGGTCCCTTCCCTGAAGGGGGGGAAGCTGGGAGTAAAGCTGTAGCGCCTCCATCTGGGGAGGTGAAACCGGAGATTTTTTCTCCGTCTCTTTAAGGTGTAAGGTAGCTCTTATCCATATCATTCTCCCCTCAGCTCTCTGACAATACAAATGGTGAGGGAACCTTTCCTGAACGAGCTGGTAAGCTTGAATGGCTCTCAGGTAGTTGCCCATCCGCTCCTCTAATTTTCCCAACCAATATTGACTATCGGCAGCTAACTCTCGGTTAGGATACTCCTCAATTAACTTCCCGAGCACCTGGGAAGCCGGGGAGAAGTCACCTAACTTCATCAGACATCTGGACATCTGCCAGTAAGCTTTATCTCCCAGCCTGCTCTTCGGATAGTGGGAGATGAGCCTATCATATTCCTTTATGCTGGCTCTCAGGTTACCCAATCTCCCATAAGATTTACCTTTCTCAAATATGGCCTTCTCTACCCAGAGACTCTGCGGATAAGAGCTAATCAGCTCCTCATACCGCCCCAAAGCTATCTCCTCCTGCTCCAGAGAGACGAAGCTTTGCCCTATCATATAAATTGCTTTGGGAACTAACTCGCTCTGAGGGAAATTAGCTAAGAGTTTCTCATATTCTCTTATTGCTCCTCGATAGTCCTTCCTATTATAAAAGCAGTCTCCTATCAAATGCTGGGCCTGGGAGGCTAAGGAGGAGTCCTTAATTTTTCTCAATTTAGAAATGGCCAGTTCATACTTAGCATTATAATAGAGGACCAGCGCCCCTTGATACTCTTCTTTGGGAGTGGGTCGGTAGGGCTTTATCCCCTCCACCCTCAAGAGAGCCTGATAAGCAAAGGGGCTCTGAGGAAACTTCTCCATTATCTTAACGTAGAAAGCAGCTGCCTCTTTCTCCCTCCGGGAAGCCTGATACTCTCTTCCCAGGAAGAAATAAATCCTGTCCCGGGGAAAGACGGATGGATAATCTTTAAGGAGCTTCTCATAACGGACCGCTGCCTGCCGGTACTTACCTCTTTCAGCCTGAATGGAGGCTATCCGATATAGAGCATAAGGAGCCTTCAGGCTTTGAGGATAGGACCTCACTACTTTATCATATTCTCTGATAGCCCGTTTCCAGTCCTTTGATTTCTCATAACAACTGGCTAAGTAATACTGAGCATAATCACTCAGGAGTGGATAGCGGCGGACGGTTTTCTTGAAGTGGCTGGCTGCCTGGCCATATTTACCTTCCTGAAACAGCTTCCATCCTCTGTGGAAATTCTCTTCATCAATTGAAGCAAGGGCCGTGCTTGAACTGAGGAAGAGGATAATCAGGATGAACCGCTTGATTATCTTTGACATCTTCCCTCGCTTATGCTAAAGTAAATGAGTATGGACCAAGTCTACATGTTCACATTCCGAAACTTGAAATTGATATTTGCCGGGATATGTTTCGCTCTGCTCGCAGAAGGAATCATCTGGTTCTTCATTCCCGGGAAGATTACTCATTGGATACATAGTATATCTAAGGCGCATCTTCGCTTTCTGGGAGCCATTGAGATCATCGTCTCCCTTGGGCTACTTTACCTCATCATCTATCATTAGGAAGAAAATTCGTCGCTTCTAAAGAGCAATGGCCAGAATAACTAATATCAAGATAGAGATAATTTGAATCCGTTTATCCTCAGGAGTAAGTTGATAACCCTCTTTCTTGCCTTCGTCCTCTCCTTCCTCCTCCTCAGCCTGACTAATTCCAGCCATCACAATAAAGGTGAGAACAAAGCCAATGAGGAGAAGGATTATAAGCTTCTTCATGGTAGCTCCCCTTCTTATCTTCTCTAGGGCGTCGCAAAACTCCGCGATTACACCGACCTTTTAAAATTTAGATTACACAGAATAAATACTCCACAGAAAAATCTGCGTAATCTTCTCAAAATCTGTGTAATCATTACTATTATCTTCTCTTGTAATCGGGGCAGCGAGTAGCGTTTGGCCTCTCCCGGCGAGTGCAGGCATTTCCCCAGTCATATTTACAGGTGTCGCAGAGGAACTCACCGCTTGAGAGAAGCGACCTTATTCTCTGCCAGAATCTCTTTAAAGTTCCTCTCATGCCATCCCTTTTAGTCGAACCGAGGCCATCGTCCTACAGCATCTCCACTACCACCTTACCTCCCAGGCCTATTCCTAATGCCTGATGAGCATTCCCCTGGCTGAGGGAGATCTCTAAGTTGTTACTGCTGCCAAATATGGCTAAAAGCTCCCCGGGCTCAGTCTCAGCATAGGATTTATTGACCCTGGAAATTTCCTTTCCTCCCACTAATATCCTCACTGCATAGTGCGGAAACTTCTCTTTTAGCTCTTCCCAATCGCTCCGGGCTATATTGGTGATAAGATTCCCAAACCGGTCAATATAGATAACTTCTCCTTCTATGTTCCCATCATCCCGCAAATTTACTCTGGGGATCTCCACCTGTTTAATTTGCCCCTTTAGATGTTTGCTATCTAACGGGGCCTGGCTAATCCTGGGACCAAGTTCAGTTAGATTCACGCCCTTAGAGAGGTGAGCGGCCACCGGGGCAAAGATATCCCGACCATGGAAAGTTTGACTGACTTCCCCTAAAAAGTACTTACCATTTGCGACCTCAACCATCTCCCCTATTTTCTCATTTTGGAGGATAAGCGTAAGAACTCCATTATCGGGAGCAAGGAAGAAGTAGCGAGATGTTCTCAGGCAGACTACCCTCCTCCCGCTTCCCACTCCCGGATCCACCACCACTACATGAATAGTCCCATCGGAGAAATATCTATAAGAAGATTTGAGGATGAAGGCCGCGCCCAAAATATCCTGAGGCGCAACTTCATGGCAGAGGTCAATAACTGTGGCCTCAGGATTTATTCGCAGAATAACTCCCTTCATCACTCCCACATAGCTATCTTTCATTCCAAAGTCAGTTAAAAGAGTTATCACCCTCATAAGTTCCCACTATTTAAATAGGGACAGCGCCCATTTTTTGCTGTTGTAAAATTGTTGAAAGATGCATGTCCATTTTATAAATCGAAGCCGTCCTATTTATCATAAATGGTAGCTGTCCCTATTTAATGTATACTCTCCTTCCTTTAATCTCTAATCTTCCCTCGGCAAATAGCTGGATAGCTCTTGGATATAGCTTACACTCCTCGGCAAACACCCGATCTGCCAGGGTATCAGGGGTATCATCATCCTTAACCGGCACGGCTGTCTGAAGTATTATGGGTCCATGATCATAAACATCATTAGCGAAGTGGACGGTGACCCCGGAGACTTTCGCCCCGCAATTTAAGACTGCCTCATGCACATGATGCCCATAGTAACCTTTACCGCAGAAGGAAGGAATGAGAGCCGGATGAATATTCATCACTCTCCCCTTACACTTCTCATCGGCCTTGAATATGTGCATAAAGCCAGCCATAACGATTAGGTCTATGGGATAACGGGAAAGAATTTTATTAATCTCATTGCTGAATTTACCCGCATCGTCTCCCTTGTACAATTTATAGGGGACAACATGAGTCTCAATCCCGGCCTCCTTCGCTCTCACTAAACCATAAGCATCCTCCTGGCTACTTATTGCTACCACTACCTTAGCATCTAAGTTTCCCTCC
>JAUWHM010000135.1 GCA_030605915.1 Nitrospirota bacterium
GATGGTTCCTTCCTCCATAGCTAAGACATTGACCTTCATCCCCCTTAGGAAGTGAGAGACTTCTTCCATGCCGGCCAGCACCGACCAATTCCAATTCGTGGGAAGGCGGCTGGCCCTTATCTCAGCTTTAACCCGTTTATCGATTCCCTTTGCCTTAAGTACTTCTACAGTGCGAGAGAAATATACATCGCTCACTCGGCCAGACTTGATCTCTTCACTGGTGGCTACATGGAACATTATTTTCCTCCTCTCAGAATTTTAATGATGTTTCCTCTATCTGGTTGAGCAAAGATGGCTGTGCCCGCCACTAAGACATTGGCTCCAGCTTGCACCACTTCCTTAGCTGTCTGCGTGTCTATACCACCATCCACTTCTATGTCGAGCAGAATCCCTTTCTCATCAACCATCTTCCTTAGTTGCCTTATCTTGGAGAGAACTTCAGGCATAAACGCTTGCCCACCAAATCCCGGATTCACGGTCATTAAAAGAACCATATCCAGTTCAGTGAGGAGCGATTCCACGCCCGATAGGGCAGTGGCCGGATTGAAAGCCAGGCATGCCTTCTTCCCATAACTCTTGATCGCCTCTATGACCTCCAGAGGCTTCTCAGCTACTTCCGTATGGAAACCGATGATATCAGCTCCTGCTGTGACGAAGGGCTCAATGAAAGATAAAGGATTATCTATCATCAAATGGACATCAAACACCAGTTTACTCTTAGGTCTCAGAGAAGCTATTACCGGAACCCCGACGGTCAGGTTGGGGACAAAATGTCCGTCCATAACATCTATGTGAAGTAGATCTGCCCCCGCCTCTTCTATTTCTTTTATCTCTTTGCCAAGGCAGCTAAAGTCAGCCGCCAGTAGAGAAGGAGCAATCTTAATCATTTCATCAAACCTTTTTATTTAATAGCCAGGACACCCATTTTCCGGGGCTTGAGAAAAGTTCTAAATCCTACCTCATGTAGTCGCCGCACGACCCCTCCAAGGAAATTTCTCTTTTTGCCTCTCGAGTAGGGACTTCCAGTATAGTGAAAAATCCTGCCCCCAGGTTTTATTATCCGATAGAGCTCGGAGTAGAACTCCTTACCATAGAGCTCTCCTGCCAATGAAAATCTTGGAGGGTCGTGGAGGATGGAATCAAAACAATTACTCGATGCCGAGTTTATATAATAGAAAACATCGCCATCAATTAGTTCAATCCTAAAATCATTAAATATCTCGCTTGACCAGGGATTGTCTTGTCTAATGGCCTTGACATGCTCATCAATTTCCACAGACACGACTCGCTCTGCTCCAAAGCGCCGCGACCAGATGGCCGTGTATCCGAGTCCACCACAGGTATCTAAAACCACATCTCCTCTTCGAACTACCTCGCTGACTTTCTGCTTGGCATCGTGGAAAGGTTCACAATCCTTCGTTCGGTGCATTCGAACACCACTAATTTCAATAGTGGGAGCACCTTCGGTAGGAACTAATTTATAGTAATGATCGTTCATGACCTCTACAGGCGAAAACAGGCCACGATGATAAACATATACCTTTTCCGTTTCAGCAACATGTTCTAATGCAGAGCGTTTTATTCTCTCATTGCTTGGTAAAATCAGGCAGTTACCCTGTAGGGGCACAGGCAGTTTAGTTCTGTTCAGGTCAAAAGAGAGCTCCACTGCTTCCTTATCGTTCTCCATCAACAGAATAATCTTCTCTGCCATCTTCGGCGTAAAATAAAAATTTTTTTCAATGGTTCTTTTCATCATTGCTGAATATCTATGTTCATCTGTGGTTAAATTTAGCGTCGCCCTTCACTGACGGAACTGACTGGCCTGGTAGATGAAGGCTTCCAGGCGGGTGCGGACATTAGCCTGCTCCAGGCCATCGTAAGCCATCACCAAACAGGGAAGGTTGTTGTAGTCTTCCCGGAATCTCTTCAAGGCAGCATTGGCAATCGTTCCCGGCAGACAGGTAAAGGGCATGACATTTATAATTCCAGAGATTCCCTTCTTAGCATAGTCAACTGACTTGCCCAGACTGAGGGCGGCCTCTCCAAACCAGGGAGGAAGATAGGGTTCAGCATTCCTCCAGATTTCATCTAAATCGGGGTCATTCCCATTGAGCAAAGCCTCCGAGACAAGACTTGAGAAACGATGCTCCAGGTGTCTCTGGAACTTATCCCTGAGTAAGGTAGTCAGATAGACGAAGTAATTTCTCTTCATTAGACTGTATAGCTTCATAACACCATTCACATGAAAGAGCCACTCAGTGAAGGGAGGAAGCCAGGCTTCCCCACCTAAGTCTTCAATCTGACGGACCAAATAGTCATTACTAAATTTATGGTTACGAACGAATATCTCTCCCACGATTCCAATTCTTGGTCTTTCTCCCATCCCTTCCGTCTTAATTTCCTGAAAGGCCCCTCCCGCTTCCTTAAGAACTTGACCCACGCTTTCTCTACCCCTTATCGCCTGGCAAACCCCATCTAAGTATTCCTGATAAACTTTCTCCGTCTCCCCCCGGCTCACCTCATAGGGTCTTCGCTCCCGTAGCATCTTATCCAGAAGATCAACTGCCACCACCCCTTCCCAGAGCTGACGGGCGAAGTTTCTCCCGTGCATTCCTAAATCTTCATAAAAATTCTTGGCTTGATTGGGAGAGATGATAGGGATTTCCTCAAATCCTAATTCATCTAAAATCATCCTCTGCAACTTATGATATTGACCAAACCGACAGGGGCCATTGGCCGTGGGCATGAAGAAGGCAGCTCGCTTTGGATCAAATCCCGGGCTCTTAGCCAACTTCACCATATCACCGGTAGTGATAATGCAGGGGTAACACTCCTTGCCGGAGGTAAGTTTTCTTCCCCACTCCAAGGTCTCGGCATCGGATTCGGGAAAAACCTCAGCCGGGACACCATTGGATTCAAAGGCAGCCTTC
>JAUWHM010000157.1 GCA_030605915.1 Nitrospirota bacterium
AATAAAGGTGGCTGGCTACCAGCGGGATTCGTTTAAAGCTTTAGCCCTGGCTCAGGCGGGGGTGGAGAGAGCCATAGCTGAGCTTAAGAAGCTCTCAGCGGAGGGTTGGACCTCCCTTGAACAATCCTGGCCGGAAGCCAAGGAGATAGCCTTAGGAGAAAGCAAAGTTGTCTATAATATAGTGGATGAGGAAAGTAAGGTTTGTATAAATAGTCTCTTAGAGGATGAGAGGGTCGGTTGGAACGCCCTGGAGATGCTCAAGAAACTGCCCGGGGCAGACAGTGAGTTGGCTGCTTCCATAATGGATTGGATAGATGAGCCATCGGCCACTCACCGGGAGGGAGGAGCTGAGAATGACTATTATCAGAATCTTCCTCAACCTTATCCCTGTAAAGATGGTCCCCTGGACACGGTGGAGGAGCTGCTCTTGGTCAAGGGGATGACTCCATACATCTTCTATGGCGAGGACATCAATGATACACGTAAGAGTGCTGCACACAGCCGAAGCAGTGCCGTAAGGCAGCCGAGGCAGTGCCGTAAGGCAAGCGACGGAAGCCTGGAAGAAGGGGAGGATGAGAATGGTGATGGGGAACTGCGCTCCGGTATTAAGGACTTAATTACTGTCTGGACGGCTGGCCAGGTCAATATTAATACGGCCAGTGCGGTTGCCTTGCAGGCCGGCCTTGGTCTGGGGGCTGACCTCATAGATTACCTGATTTCTTACCGGGAGACTTATGGTCCCTTAAGAAGCAGTGAAGAGATTCAGGCTCTCTTTGCCCGGTTAGCCGACAGCTTAAGGGTGAGCAGTGGCACCAAAAAGCGTTTAGAAGAACTATTGAAGAGAGGGAGGGTTACGGTTAAGTCTTCTGTCTTCCAGATAAATTCGGTTGGTATTCTGAGGGATGGTCGGTTGGTGAAGAGGATAAGAGCCATCGTCCAGGTCAGCACTCATTCAGTGAAGACTATCTACTGGCGGGAAGAATGATGTTCGCGACCAAGACAGCAACTGGTTTAGATATAGGGTCCAGTTTCATCAAGCTGGTCCAGCTCCGATTAAGGTCTGACCGTTTAGAGTTAGTCAACTTAGCCCTGGAAAAGATTTCTCCCTCCTCTGAAAGAGGAGCATCTGAGAAAGAGGTGGTTGAGGTCCTGAGGAGAATTATTGAAGAAAAAAGAATAAAGATCCATACCCTTATCATAGCCATCCCTCGCCGCCTGTCAGTAGTCCGGTTAATTAGTCTGCCTTCAAAGGATGAGAGAGAGCTGAGAGAGATGGTCAGATTTGAGGCAGAGAGGCAGATGCCCTTTCCCCTCAGTCAGATGGAGTTGGACTTCCAGATCATCCCCGGGCCAGGGGAAGATTCTAAGGTTCTCATGGGAGCTGTCCAGAAGGCGGATATCCAGCGTCATCTCTCCCTTTTCAATCAGCTTGGCTTAAGGGTGGAGACTATCCAGTTGAGCTCTTTTGCTCTCTTCAACTGCCTTACCTATAATAGAGAGATTGAAGAAGACAAAGTAACTGCTCTCCTCCACCTGGGGGCAGAGACTACCGAGATAGGCATCGTTCGTAGCGGAAGCCTTCAGTTCACTCAATGTATTATGGAAGGGACAGTCAATTATATTCAGGTTCTCCACGACCAGCTAAGTATAAGCGTCAGCAAAGCGGAAGAGTTAATGAGGCAGGTGGGGGTTCCCAGAGGAGGCAGTATAAGGGAGATGAAAATAGTAAGGCTGGCTGAGTCCTGGTTAGACCATATGGTGAGACAGATAGAGCATTCCTTCCGCGCCTATCGGGCAGAACCTGATGGTGCTGAGGTGGAGGAGCTAATCCTCAGTGGGGGAGGAGCTAACCTGAGGAACTTAGATTCAATTCTTCAGGAGAGATTGGGGATGAAGGTTCGCCTGATTGACCCTCTGCGAAGAATAGAGGTGGATTCTTCCCGTTTTAGCCTCTCAGAACTTGCTCCTCAGCTCCCTTTAGCTATTGGCCTGGCTCTGCGGGGAAGAGTGGCCGGAGGTATGGAAGTTAATCTCCTGCCTCAATCGGTGACCGAGGAAAAGGTGAGGCAGAGGAGAAGGAAGGTTCGCTTAAGTTCAGTTATAGGAATGAGCATAGGAGTCCTGGCAGTAGTGGCTACCTTCATTGGAATGTTTAATGCCAAATTTAACCGGCTGAGAGTCCTGGAGGAAAAAATAGCGACCTCGAAGCCGCTGGTGGAGAAAGTTGAGGGAATGAACGAGCAATTAAAAATTCTCACTAATTACTCTGATAGAAGCCGCTCCTCTTTAGAGATTCTGCGGGTCTTAAGCATCGTCAGTCCACCCAACCTTTACCTGACCAGTCTTACCTTCCAGAGGAATCGGTCCGTTGACCTGGCTGGGAGGGCTGATTCTGTGGATGCTGTTTACTGGTTCCGTAATGCTCTACAAAAAAGCGGCTACTTTGATGAAATAGAGTTGAGGGGACCCAGTAAGGAGAGGGAGGAAGTGAGCTTTGGCATAAGGTGCATCATTACAGCCGAAGGCAGTACTGCTTCACCGTAAGGGGGAGATGGAAGTTTGACCTTATCCGGTCGGGAGAAAACGGTCTTTGGATTTTGTATTTTAGTAGCAGTAGGAGCTCTGCTTTACGTCTTTGCTCTGGAACCCATTCTCACCAGTTGGGAAAGGATGAATAGAAAGATACGCAGCAGAGAGATACAACTTCGGAAAATATCCAGAGCCGTTAAGGAGAAGAAAAGCCTGGAGGCAGAACTCAAAGAGCTTACCAGGGGAGCTAAATTGGGGATACCTAAGGAGGAGTGGCGGACGGCTCTACTTTCCAGCCTGGACAAGATGGCCAGGGAAAGCAGAGTTACTATCGTCGGCCGCCAAACGCTTCCCATTAAGGAATATGGTTTCTACCAGGAGTTATCGGCTGAGGTGGAGGTGGAATGCGACTTAGCTACATTAAGTAAGTTCCTCTACCAGATGGAGACATCAGCTCAGATATTGAATGTGGAAACCTTGCAGCTCAATTCTAAGGGGAGAGGCTCCTCCCGGATGAAGGGACAAATGTCCATTTCTGCTATTCAGTTAGTTGAAGGTGGGGAGAAAGGATGAGGCAAAACATAGCACCGCGTTTTGGCTGTTTGCTTCTTATCTGTATCGGTCTCCTCTGGGCAGGTGGAGATAGCTTTGCTCAAAAGGATTTCTCACACTATGAAGTCATTGGTAGGCGTGACCTTTTCAAGCCGCCAGCGAAGGAAGTTAAGACAAAGGCCACCTCGGAAGCAGAGAAGGAGATGAAGGAACCTGCTGATGGAAAGCAGGTTCAGGAACTAAAAAGCCTTGTAATAACTGGAATCGTCTCCATAGGAGATGAGCATAAGGTCATCCTTGAGAG
Source organism: Nitrospirota bacterium (assembly GCA_030605915.1). GTDB lineage: Bacteria > NPL-UPA2 > NPL-UPA2 > NPL-UPA2 > JAGMAN01 > JAGMAN01. Next base: position 3,386 of record JAUWHM010000157.1, read on the forward strand.
AGGGAGTAAGAGTTACTATTTAGGAGTTGGAGACGAAATTAAGGGGGCAGAGATTTTAGATATTGGAAGTGATAAGGTCATCTTGGGCTATCGGGGTAAGGAGGTAGAGCTTGTCTTTGAGAGGAAGCCAAAGGGTAGATATGAGAGACCCCCCTTCCCCGGTGAGGAACCTGCTTTGAGGAGGAGACCAACCAGATTAAGGAGGAGACCAACCAGATCGAGGAGGACAAGGGGGAGAACCAGACAACCTTAATATGCCTCCCCTACTACCTGAGTTGCGGGAGGAGATGGAAGCTGAGGAAAGGAGATGATGAGGTGATGATTAAGGGACAAGAGAAATTGGCTGTTTTAGCTATTCTGCTTTTGGGGCTGATGCTGCTGGGGACAGAATGTGAGGAGGAGATAGAGACCGTAAAGATAACTCCATCTTCAGTAACCTTAGCAGTAGGGCAAAGTCAGCAGTTCACCGCCGAGGGCTATGACAGGACAGGAAAATGGATCGAACAGAAAGACTTCTCATGGACGGTAACAAGCACAGATACTACCAGCACAGTTGGCACCATAAGTGACTATGGGTTATTCACTGCTACTGGAAAAGGCGCCTGCCAGGTGGTTGCCTATTATGCTGAGACCTTACTTAGCGCTCCTGCTACTGTAACGGTAACCCAGACCTTAGAGGGCATAGAAATAACTCCATCCTCAGTTACGGTGGATGTCGGCTCAACCCAACAGTTTACTGCCACGGGCAAAGACACATATAATAACGAAGTGGCTGACTTTATCCCAAGCTGGTCGCTAACTGACCTAACTGTTCCTAATTTGGGGACGATAACCGTTGACACTGACGATAACAAGATAGCCACTTTCGAGGCCGTCAAGGCGGGAAGCGGGAAGATTAAAGCCACCTCTGGTTCAGCTATCGCTAGCGCCTCCCTGACCGTCCAGTCAGTACTGGAGTATGTAACCGTGGATGGAGGGAACGGAGAAGGGGTCCACTTTAGCGTACCCCAAGAAGGGACAGCAATTGTCACTGCTTACGGTTACGATGCTGATGACAATAGGCTGAGTATCACTCCGACCTTCACTTGGACACTTACCACCAACTTAGGATACATTGACGAAACTGCCATTAACACCGGCAAATTCACCGCTGGAACTGCGGCCATGACCGGGACCATTACCGCCAGCACCACCATTGGTGATGTCACCAAAAGTGGCACTGTCTCAGTCACAGTAACCAAGAAATTAGGCAGTATAGAGATAAGCCCTACCGAGGCTACCGTAGATGTCGGTTCAACTCAGCAGTTCACTGGTACCGGGAAGGATGTGGGCGGCAGTGATATGGATGAGAGCTTAGTTTTTACCTGGTCGCGATCACCGACAACTCTGGGCAGTATCACTTCATCTGGTCTATTTACTGCTGACGGAACCACTTATGGTGGTGGAGAGGTCATAGCCACCTCCGGCTCGGTTAGCGCCAGTGTCCCCATTATTGTGCAGCAGACGCTGGCCGCGGTGACCATTTATGGGCCAAGTGGGTATGGAGTGCCCATCACCGTTGCTCAGGTAGGCACAGCTGAACTGATAGTTTACGCTAACGATTACAGCGGCACTGAAATAACGGGAATAGCTGCTACCTGGACAGCTCCCTCTACCGGGACCACCAGCCTTGGGGGGATAGAGCCAGATACTACCGATGCGAACAAGGCTACCTTCACAGCAAGCACCACGGCTGGCACCGGTACTATTACTGCTACCGTTACTGTAGCGGGTGAAAGCAAAAATGGCACCATCTCAGTGACAATAAGCGAGGGCGATTTAGACACAATAGAGATAAAGCCTTCCTCAGCCACTGTTTATCAGGATAAAAGCGACGGCTTCACTGCCACTGGGAAGGATGCTAACAATAATGAGATAACGATAGACCCAGCTCCAACCTGGACGCTATCGAGTATTGAAGGAGACTTAACTGTTAGCGATGATAACATGGGAGCCACCTTCACGGCATCTGGCAGCAAAGGACAAGGAAGTATCGTTGCTACCTCAACCTCAGAAGACGGGGTGGTCAGCAGTGGCAGTGCATCGATAACCGTAAAACAGGTATTGATCTCCATAGCCATCGCCGCTGGCAGTTATGGCCCGGGCCAGGCTCTTTATACCAATACGACCGATACGACCGATCCTGCTACGATAACTATCACTGCCTCTGGCTATGACCTGAGAGGAGGATCCATGGACGAGCTAACCCCTTACTGGACAAGCACCGTAGGGTCAATAGAGCCTACGGCTGGCACGAACACAGCCACATTCACACCTGGTTCCTACACCGGGACTGGCAAGATTACGGCTGGCGAGGAGGTATATACCGATGCTGGAACCAAAGGCACCGACAAGACTGCTGAAATTGATGTGTACATTGAATAAGAGATTAACTCTAACAAGAAAAGAATACATAGCCGCCGGCTTTCAGGTGGGCTCGCAGGGAGAAGGCTTATCCCTGTTCGGAAAGCAACCTTCCAAATCGAGGGCGAAAAGGAGGTAGATTGTTTTGAATAAGTTAGGTTGTAGAGTAAAGGTAGGCTTTTCTTCGCTGCTTGTCCTTCTCGCTCTAACTATCACGCTCAGACCCTGTCTGGCTCAGGAAGCTGAGGAAAAGAAGTTAGCTGAGATAAAGGCATCTTTGAGGGAAGCCATAAAGGCGGAGGTGAAAGCCAGGAACGAGGGAGCGGGGGCAAAGGCAACTGAGAGGGAGGAAGAGAAAGAAGAGGAATTAGTTGGTCTGAATTTCGAGGAAGCGGATATAGGCGAGGTTTTAAAGGTATACAGCGAGCTTAAAAAAGTGACTGTCATTAAGGGAGAGCGGGTAGGTGGAAAGGTGACGGTGATAAGTCCGATTAAACTGCCCAAGGAGGAGGCGCTCCGAGTTATCGAAGCAGTTCTGGAGATGAAGGGTCTCACCATTGTTAAGATGAATGGAATGGTTAAAGTTCTCTCCCAGAAGGAGGCAGTGCAGAGGGCCATTGAGACCAGGGTAACTGACGGAGTGGTGGGGCCAGAGGATATCATGGTCACTCAGATAATACCACTCAAATTCGTGGAAGCGGAGACCATCGTCAAGAATCTGAGGCCGCTGGTCTCTTCCAATGGAACTATTTTCTCCAGCGAGAGGACAAATATCATTGTCATAATAGACACTGCCTCCAACATAAGGAGACTGCTTGACATCATAACCGAATTGGATGTGGAGGTTTTCAAGGGGAAGCTTCAGATTAAGGTTATCCAGCTCATCCATGCAGATGTAGAGGAATTAGCTGAAATTTTAAACAGGATATTCGTTCCGGAAGCGGCCCAGGCGCGAGCTCCAACCAGGCGAGTCATCAGACGGCGAGCACGAACCGTGGCTGAACCAGCTATCTCCAGGGAAGCCTTAGAGGAATTGATGGGCAAGGTGAAGCTTATCCCTTATAAGAGATTACAGTCCTTAGTGGTTATTACTACTATTGAATATTTCCAGATAGTTTACGACCTGATAAAAGAGCTGGATGTAGAAGGGCCGGCGGTGGAGGAGGCTACCCGGGTCTACTATCTCCAGAATGCCAAGGCCAAAGAGTTAGTGGATGTTCTGAAGAGCCTCTTCACTGGAATTACTGAAGAGAAGGAGCGGCTGGTGAGGAGACGGAGGGTAGCTGAGGAAGAGAGGGAAGTAAGGAGGGCTGGTCTGGTTGGTGAGATAAACTTAGTGGCTGATGAGAGGACTAACGCTCTCCTCATAACCACTGACCCCCAGAACTTTCCTACTATTGAGAGCCTGATTGAGAAACTGGACATTCGTGCTCCGCAGGTTCTCATTGAGGTTCTCATTGCTGAGGTCAGCCTTAACGATGAAACCAAGTTTGGCGTAGAATGGGAGGCCTTAACCAGGCAATATGACCCATCAAGTAAATTGGAAGTAGACTGGGGCCTGGTGGGCGACTGGGCAGAGCGCACTCCGGGTTCGGCGGCAGCTACCGGTTTCAGGTACTGGCTCTTGAGGCACGATCAGACCTTAAGTGCTTTCCTCTGGGCAATCGCCAGCGAATCACAGATAAATATCCTCTCTGCACCTCGCCTGGTCACCTCTAATAACCAGAAGGCTACATTCGTAGTTGGGGAGGAAGTGCCGGTAGTGAAGGAGAGCCGTGTTTATTATGAGCAGACAGGTACTCCCGCCTACAAGACTTTCGAGTACAAGCAGGTAGCTATAGATCTGAGTATTACGCCCCGCATCAGCCAGGAGAGGGATGTGGCTTTAGATACTAAAATAATAGTAAAAAAGTTAGGAACCTATTATGAGGATCTGGAGGCTTATTCCTTTACGACCAGAGAGACCGAGACATCGGTGGTGGTGGCTGACAAACAGACGCTTATTATCGGTGGGCTAATTAAGGATGATAAGAAAGAGAGCCTGGTTAAAGTTCCCTTCTTAGGAGACATTCCCCTGCTGGGTCATCTCTTCAAAAAGAAAACGACCATCGTTGAGAAGACGGAGCTCATGCTCTTTATCACTCCCCATGTTATCCTTACCGCTGAGGAGGCGGGGGCAATGACCAGGGAGCAGGAATCCAAAGTGAAGATAGAGGGAACTCCCCTTATGGGGGAAGCTGAGGAGCATTACTTGCAGGGAGTTAGATACTATGCAGAGGGTCGGTATGCTGAAGCCATTGCTGAGTGGGAGAAGACAATAGCTTTGGATCCAGATCACAAAGATGTCCAAAAATATAAGGAAGAGGCAACTGCTGAGCTTAAGAAGATAGGCGAAAGGGACAGAATTGACCAGGAGAGGAAGAAAGAGAAGTTGAGAATTGAAAAGGAGAGGGAGAAGGAGAGACTGAGAACGGAGGGGGAGAGAAAGAGAAGAGGTCATGTCAAGAAACATTACAGCGCTGGGAAAGATTTCTACCGGGAGGGCAAGTACGCTGAGGCCATCCGTGAATGGGAGAATGTCCTTAGTTTAGATCCAAATCACAAAGGAGCCGCTGGCGGTATTAAAAGAGCCAAAAAGAAGTTGGAGGAGGTAAGAAAAGAAAATGAGGTGAGGCAGCAAGCTAAAAAACACTTCCTGCTTGGAAAGCAGTATCAGACAGCGGGCGATTATTATAAAGCTATATACGAATGGGAAAGAGCGGTCTCCGTCTACCCTGATTATATAGAAGCTAAGGAGATGCTTTATGAGGCAAGGAGAAAACTTAAACAATCTGAAAGCAAACAGTAAAGTCTTGAGTTCACTTAGTGGCTGTCTTTTTGATTCGCAGACGAGGTTTCTCAACAGTAATCTGTGAACTAAGTGAGCCAGCCAAAGCGCTGACCCCTTCGGAGTCAGTCTGGGTCACCTTAGTGTGGCACTCATTTTCACCCGCCTTAACCTCACGCCCAACCTTGGCCCGGTAGGTGAGTATAACCTTGCGGCCAGCCTCCATATCGCCCAACATCCATTTATAGGGGTTATCGCCGCTTGGGTCCTTAGACAAGCGTCCATCTATTTTTGTCGTTCCCGAAACATATTTGAATCCAGCCGGCAAGGTTTCTTCGATAAGGACATTTCGGGCTAATTCTTTCTCAGTGTTCTCTAAGACCATCTGGAAGATGAGTATATTGCCTGCCCGGGCAATTACTTTTCCTATTTCCCGATTCAGAGGATAGCTGAGCTCTATCTCAGAAAG